>CAZYWR010001160.1:0-13036 GCA_964651185.1 uncultured Polyangiales bacterium | reverse complement strand
CATGTCGGCGAGCTGGGACGTGCACAGCTTCCTCGTGCCCGTGCTCGGCCATGAGCGCGGCCTCAGCGCCTCCGCGATCGGCGCGCTGCTCGGCGCCTTCGCGCTCGCGGTCACGGCCGTACGACTGGTGATCCCGTTTCTCGCGCACCGCCTCAGCGAAGCGCAGGTGCTCGCAGGTGCGATGGCGATCGTGGCCTCCGTGTTCGCGATCTATCCCTGGGCGAGCTCCGTGTGGACCATGGGCGCGTGCGCCACGGTCCTCGGACTCGCGCTCGGGTCGTCGCAACCGATGGTCATGACCAGACTCCACCAGATCACACCGGCGCAGCGCCACGGGGAGGTGATCGCGCTGCGCTCGATGGCGCTCAACGTATCGAGCGCGGTGCTACCGCTCAGCTTCAGCGCGATCGGCGCCGCCTTGGGGGCGTCGGGCTTGTTCTGGACCATGGCGGCGCTGGTCGCTTCTGGCACGTTCGTCGCGCGTTCGCTCGATGGACCCGCGCCTGATGCGTAAGACTCAGCCCTCGCCAATCACATGTCTGTCTGCGCCGAGAGCTGACCACGGAGCAGATCCGTCGCCATGGCGAACAGCGACTCGATCGCATGCTGGCATGCTCGTCAAGCTAGCGACCTCACCGCAGCCAACCGAATGCGGAAGCGGGACCGGGTAAGACTCCCGGAATCGTCAAACCTCGAATGTCTCCCCAGCCCGGCGCAGCCGTGGGTTCCCCGGCCAACGAGCGCGTCTGCGCTCCGTATCTGCCACGCATGGGGCGATCCCGCTCACTGCGCATACGCGCAAAACACGGCGCGCGTGATGTCCGTGTTCGGAAGCGTGCACACACCTAGCGGACGTCCGGCGGTCGCCGTGGAGATCTCGAACTTGTCGCTCTGAAGCTGTGCGATCGTGCCGAGCGGCCCGTTGCCGCTGAGGCCGAAGACACTCCCCAGGCTGCTCGTCCAGCGCACGATGTACCCGTCCCCGGCTAGCTGGTCTGCACATTGCACCTCGCCGGTCGACGCGAGCGCACACACCAGCGTGTCGCTCGCGCCGATGGCGACCCCGAAGCAGAACGCTCCGTTGACCTGGGTATTCGTGTCCGGCACCAGCGCGATCCACCGGCAATCGGCGCCCGCATCGACCTGCCCTGGCGTAGCCCCCGAAGTATCCGCGCCGGCTGACTGGCTCGGCCAGCCGCCGCAGCCCGTAAGCAGGACACTGAGTATCAGCGACGTCGCGCGCATCCTTGAGGTTAGCTCGGATCGATTCCTGCGCGCACGCCGGCGCCCAGCGCAGCACCGTCTAGGCGCGCGTGCAGCGAGCTCTCTGGCACGACGCATGCTCGCTCCGGAAGCCAAGGAGGAACCCATGGCCACGTTGAAGGACGGCAGCAAAGGAGACGAGGTGCGCGCGCTCCAAGCGAACCTGAAGAAGCTCGGCTTCGAGCTCGAAGCGGACGGCATCTTCGGCCCGCGCACCCAGCACGCCATCATCACGCTGCAAACCATCTTCGGCTACGACGTCGACGGCCTCGCCGGGCCCGCGACGCTCAAGCTGATCGAACAGCAATCGGGTTACGGCTGGAACTTGATTGCAGCACGCAAGGCGTTCGCGAAGCCCGCGACAGCTTGACGTCGCCGCCCCCGCGCGTCCCGGTGCTGTCCGCGCACACGAGGCGCGGCCTGACTCTGGATGAATCGCGCGTATCGACGGGCGTCGTGCAAGTACGCGGATTGCCTTCGAGCCACCTGCCAGAATCGAACTGGCGACCTACGGTTTACGAAACCGTTGCTCTACCGACTGAGCTAAGGTGGCAGGCCATCTCTCGCGAAATGGGCCGCATAGGTACCGCAGGGGCTCGGAGCTGTCAAACGCGGATGGGCGAGCGGTGGCGGTCGCGCGTGCGGGTGGTGGGCTTGCCGGCGCGTGCAGCTGCGCCGTCAGTCACTTGAGGCGTACGAAGGCGACCGAGTAGGCGCCGTCGCCGCGGGTGGGCCGGATGAGGATGCAGTCGAAGCCGTCGCTTTTGGCTTTGCTCGGGACGGGGACCTCGCGCGTGTGCAGGAGGCCGAGATCGACGGCGAGGGATGCGGCGGTGCCGTAAGAGGCGGTGCCGTTGCGGAACTCGAGCTCGTAGTCGTCATTGCCGTCGAGGAGGAGTTGGACCTTCGACGCATGGGCGATGTAGTCGATCGAGATTTCGATGCCGTCCGTGCCGAAGGTGCGCGCACCGGGGCTGTCCCACGGGGCGGCTTCGCCGACCGGCGCCGACAGGTTGCGCAGCGTGTCGTGCAGGAGGTCGGGATAGAGGTAGCGATCGCGATCGATCAGGGATCGATAGGCGCCGAGGTTCATCGCGAAGATCGTCTTGATGCGGCTCCACGACCAGAGCGGATCGGCGATCACTTGCTTGAGCTTCGCGTAATACTCACACAGATTCTGGTCCTGCATTTTGCAGGCGCCGCTGCTGACGGTCTCGAGGTAGCCGGGCGGGACCACGCGTCGGTAATGGCCGACGCGCCAGGCGGGATCGTAGCGAGCAGGCAGGCGCGCGAGCAGCGGATCGGTCAGCGCCAAGGGATCGATGATGTGCAGCCGCGGGCCCGCGAAGAACCCCAAGAGGCCGATGTTCTCTGCGATCCTGATCCTGTCGCCGCGCGCGCGCGCCACCTGCCCTTCCATCGCCCAAGGATGGTTCGGGAGGCCGCGCGCGCGTGTGTACATCATGAGCCCGGTGCTCTCGCGGTAGTACATGCGCTCGTCGGCGACGCCGTCGTGATGGAAGTCTCCGACCACGTACTTCTCGGTCGCGTTCGGGTGCAAGAACAGCAAGAAGAAAGGGATGATCACCACCGCGGCGCGCGTCGGATCTTCCAGCGGCAAGAGCGAGATCGCGATCAGGCAGGCCGCGAGGAACAAGGGTAAGGTCAGGAAGCGGCCGAGCATGAAGTCGCCGCCGATGACCATGACGTAGACGACGTACGCCACGATGCCGAGCGCGAGCATGAGCTCGGCGGTGCGCCGCTGAAGGAGCGCCGCCCCGACCGCCAGGCCGATCACGATCAAGATCGGCGGATCCCAAGCGAGGGCGTTGAGGAGGTAGGTGAGCCCCTGGCGAGCCACTTCGCCGGCGGGCAGACCCGTGTTGAGCTTGGCGTACGCCGTGTTCGGAAACAGGAAGCCGTAATAGAAGAGAGAGAACAGCTCCCACGCCAAATAGGGCGAGGCGCCGTGCAGCAGATCGATCGCCGTCTCCTTCGCGCCGCGCGCGCGATAGGAATCGACGCTCGCCTGCAAGAGCGCGGGGAGCGCGACGATCAAGGCGTCGCTGCGGTTGAGCGCGAGCAGCGAGCCGGCGAGCGTGAGCGTACGCAGACTCGCGCCGCGTACCGCGTAGAGCCATACGAACAAGGCGACCAAGAGGTGCGTGAGCGGGTTTTCGAGTCCGCTGGTCGAGAACTCGACGAAGGAGCGCGAGAACGCGAGCAGGAGCACCGCCGTCGCGGCATGTCCGCCGCTGCGCGCCGAGCGCAGGAGCAGGAGCAGCGCGGCCGAGGTCGCGAGCAGCGCGGTCAGCACCGCGCTCACGTAGCCCTCGCGCGTCACGAAATAGACCGCGCTCAGCAGGAGCATCCACAGCGGATGCGTATACCCCTGCACGCGCTCGTCCGCGTTCCAGCGCAGACCGTGGCCGTGCACCCAGTTGTCGACCGTGCGTAGCGTGATGTAGGCATCCTCGGTTACCCAGGCGGCCCGCAACACGAGTCCGATCAAGACGGCGACGGCGCCCAGCGCGAGCCACTTCGGCCACACGCTCTGTGGGTGCTCGGGCGCTGTCTGCGCATGGTCCATGTCGGCGCCCTACCTAGCACGTAGGGCTGCCAGCTCAATTGTTGCGCGCGACCGGCTATGCTGATGGCATCCCTTGAGGAGTCTACATGGCTGACGATTACGCGTTCTTTCGCGCCGTTCAAAGTCACTTGGAGCGGGCTGCGGAGGTGATCGAGCTAGCGCCCGATTTGGCGGCCATCCTCGCGGAGCCAAACACCGAGCTCATCGTGCACTTTCCTGTGCGCATGGACAGTGGCGAGCTGAAGCTGTTCACGGGCTACCGCATTCAGCACAACAACATCCTCGGCCCGTACAAGGGCGGCATCCGCTATCACCCGCAGATCCACCTCGACGAGGTGAAAGCGCTCGCCGCGATGATGACGTGGAAATGCGCGTTGCTCGACGTGCCGTTCGGCGGCGCCAAGGGCGCGGTGCAGTGCGATCCGCGCCTGCTCTCGGAGGGCGAGCGCATGCGGCTCACGCGCCGCTTCACGCACGCGCTCGGCGGGAGCATCGGACCCGACTACGACATCCCGGCGCCCGACGTCGGCACCGGCCCGCAAGAGATGGCCTGGCTGATGGACACCTATATGAACGGCGTGGGCGCGCAGCAGAAGAACGCGCAGCGCGCGGTGGTCACGGGCAAGCCCATCTCCTGCGGCGGATCGTACGGGCGCGTCAAGGCGACCGGACAAGGCGTCGTGCACTGCCTCGCCGAGTGGGCGCAGTCGCACCAGATCGCGCTGCCGAGGTCGCGCGCGATCGTGCAGGGCTTCGGGAACGTGGGCGCGCACGCGGCGCTCTTGCTCGATGCCATGGGCGTCAAGATCGTCGCGGTCAACGATCATACGGGCTCCTTGCGCAATGACGCCGGCATCGTGGTGCCAGCGCTCGCGGAGCACGCGCGTCGCACCGGCGCGATCCGCGGCTTCGAAGACGCCGACGCGATCTCGCGCGACGAGTTCTTCGCCACGCCGGCCGACTTCTTCGTGCCCGCCGCGCTCGAGAATCAGGTCGGTCCGCATGAGGCCGACCTCTTGTCGGTGCGGCTCGTGGCCGAGGGCGCCAACGGCCCGGTGAGCCCCGAAGGCGAGGCGCGGCTCGAGGCGCGCGGCATCGACATCATCCCCGATGTGCTCGCCAACGCGGGCGGCGTCACGGTGAGCTACTTCGAGTGGCTGCAGAACAAGCGCATGGAGCGCTGGACGCTCGAAGAGGTCGACATCAAGCTGGAGACGATGATGATGCGCGCCTACCGCAAGGTGCGTGAGCTCGCGAAGGAGCGAAAGGTGTCGCCGCGCGTGGCCGCGTACGCGTTGGCGCTCAAGTCGATCTCCGATTGCTACGCGGCGCGCGGCATCTTTCCCTGAGCGAATCATGAGCGACGCCGACCGCTTTCGGCCCGTGCCCACCCGCAAGGTTCCTCGCTTCGCGGGCGTCTCGACCTTCTTGCGGCTGCCCGAGCACGACGACCCGCGCGACGTCGACGTGATGATCGTGGGCGCGCCGTTCGACGGCGGGACCACCTATCGACCGGGCGCGCGCTTCGGGCCTCGCGGCGTGCGCCAGGCGAGCGCGCTCACGCGCGGCTTTCATCCTGAGCCCGGCCTCGATCTGTTCGAGCACCTGCGCTGCGCCGACGGAGGCGACATCGCCACCGTGCCGCTCTCGATCGACGAGAGCCTCGCGCGCATCGCCGCGCGCCTCGAGGCGATCGCGCGCGCGGGCGCGGTCCCCGCGCTGGTCGGCGGTGATCACACGGTCACGCTCGGCGCGCTGCGCGCGCTGGCCAAGGTGCACGGGCCGCTCGGGCTCGTGCACTTCGACGCGCACAGCGACACCTTCGGGCCCGCCTGGGGCTTCGACGTGCACCACGGCACCATCTTTCGCAACGCGGTCGAAGAGGGCTTGTTGCGGCCAGCGGACGTGATCCAGCTCGGCATCCGCGGCCCGCTCACCGAGGCACACGACCTCGCCTTCGCGGCGCGGAGCGGCTTCGAGCTGGTGATGATCGACGCCATCAAGCGCGACCTCGACGCCGCGCGCGCGAAGATCGCCGGCTTTCGCGGGCGCGGCCCGGTCTACGTATCGTTCGACATGGACTGCATGGACCCTGCGTACGCGCCCGGCACGGGCACGCCGGTGCCCGGTGGACTGAGCAGCTACGAAGCGCTCAGCTTGACGCGCAGCCTGGTCGGGCTCGATATCGTCGGGCTCGACGTGGTCGAGATCTCGCCGGATCACGACCCGAGCGGCAACACCAGCCTGGTGGCGGCGACCGTGCTCGCGCAGATGCTCGCGGCGCTCGCGGCGACGCGCGCCGCGCGCGCCCAGGGAGCCGCGGCACCATGACGGACCTGAGGCGCGCGCTCGAGGCCCTCGAGCTGCGCACGGGGCGCATGGTGCCGCTGCTCGAGTCGCTGGTTCGCGTCAACAGCTACAGCGACAACGCCGCGGGCGTGAACGCCGTCGGCAACCTGCTGATCGAAGCTTTGGCGACTGTACCGCTGCAGCTGACGGTCGAGCAGAACGAGCGCGGCGTGCGCCACCTGTGTTTTTCCAGCGCGCGCGCGGAGAGCGAGCCGAGCGTCTTGTTGATCGGCCATCACGACACCGTGTTTCCGCCGGGCGAGTTCGAGACGTTCGAGATCACGGGCGACGTGGTGCGTGGACCGGGCGTGCTCGACATGAAGGGCGGTCTGGTGATAATCGTGCAGGTCCTGCATGCGCTGCACGAGAGCGGTCTGCTCAGCGCGCTGCCTCTGCGCTTCATCAGCGTGGGCGATGAGGAGATCGGCTCCCCGAGCAGCCGAGCCCTGCTCGAAGAGCTGGCCACGCGCGCACGCGCGGCCCTCGTGTTCGAAGCGGGGCGCGCGGGCGACGCGATCATCACCGCGCGCCGCGGCTCGGGCTACGCGAGGATCACGGCGCATGGCGTGGCCGCGCACGCGGGCAACGCGCTCGCGCAAGGCCGCAACGCGATCTGGGCGCTCGCCAAGTACATCGATCTCGTGCAGAGCCAGAACGGACGCATCTCCGGCGGCAGCGCCAGCGTGGGGCTCGTCCGCGGGGGCAGCGCGCGCAACACCGTCCCGGCCCAGGCGAGCGCCGAGATCGACCTGCGCTTCAGCGATCCGGAGGGACAGGCGGCGCTCGCTGGGCTCTTGCGTCGGGCGGCGCACGAAGCGGAGCGCGCGGTCGAGGGGGCGCGTATCGAGCTCGAGATCGAGATCACGCGCAAGCCGTGGGCGCGCCAGGACGGCTCGACGGCGCTCGCGCGGCGCTATGCCGAGGCGCAGCTCGCCGCCGGCTTACTCGCCGACGAAGCGCCCGTCGTAGGCGGCGGCAGCGACGCCAACACGGTAGGGGCGCTGGGCGTGCCGGCGATCGACGGCCTCGGCCCGCGCGGCGCGGGCTTTCACACGCGCGCCGAGTATGTGGAGCTCTCGAGCTTGCCGAAGAAGGCCGAGGCGCTGCTGCGCTTTCTTTGCAGCGAATGGGCTCAGAGCTCGGTCGAGTAAAACAGGCCGAGGCCCCACATGCCGGCGCGCGTGAAGGCGAAGCCGTGCGGTCCGTCGAGGTTCATGAGAAAGCGCGCGCCCACGGCGTCGCGCAGAATCACGTAGCGCAGATAGAACGCGAGCGCGGACTGGAACTTATCGCCCGGCAACGTGGGGTAATACACCCCGCTGAGGCGGCTCGAAAGCTGCCAATGCCAGTTGAAGACCAGCGCCAACTCCCCTGCGTGCTGCGTCCCGAACTCGAACGAGCGGCTCCCCGCGGGCAGTCCGAAAATCAGATCGCCGTCCCACGAGAGCCGCACCATACCGAGGTCCATGCGGGTGCTCGCGCCCGCGACCAACGGCAGCATGTGATCGATCCACAAATAGCCATCCCAGTCGCCCATGGCGCCGCGCGCCAGCCAGAGCACGTCGCGCGCGAGCGGCGTATTCGAACGCGCCGCGTCGTAGGCGATGCCCAGGCTCACGCGGGAGAGGCCGCACATGCAGTCGGGCAAGTAAGCCAGCGCGAACCAGGGATTGCCGAGCGCGACGCGATCGTGGTCGGTCTCGGCGTGCTCGTGGAAATAGGCGAACGGCAGCGCCGCCTCCAGCACCGCTTCGCGGATACGCAGGGCCGCGAGCGCGGTCGGTTGCAGGAACACGTAGCGGGCGTGTTCGGCGCGGCCGACGAACGTGTTGAGGTCACCCGTGAGCAGCACGCGACCGCTGTCGAGCATGCGCTCGGACTCGCGCACCGTGGTGAGCTGCGCGCTGGCGGGGGCGCGAGACAGCGCGGCGCTCGCGAACAACAAGACCAAGACGTAGCGCACCGCACGGGTCTAACACGATCTCGCCCGCGTACGCGCCACGAGCTCCCCGCGTCTCCAAAAGCTAAATCATGGGTCGCAATGGGTAGAAGGCTGGCGCGCGTCGTCGACGGGCCGCTTCCTGAGGACTCGGCCGCTGGATAGGCTACATGGGAGCTCCCGAAGCGACTGGCCATCTGGATACCGGGCGCCGAGTCGTGCAGGAATCAGCTCGGCGATGGAAATAGCGTAGAGGGTCTCTCCCTTTGACTGAACGCACAATCAGATCAGCTGCTCTCGACCCCACTGGCAACGCTCGCGTGCGCGCCGGCGACTGGTGAAGAAGGATGCGCCCCTTTCTCGTGGTGTCGTGGGCCTCGTACTTCGCGACCATCGCCGTGGCGCTCGTCTTTCGGCACCGTTTTTTCGCGGTGTTCGCCGGGATCGTGCTCGGTATCCATACGCTCAGCTCGACGCTGCTCGAGCCGCCCCTCTCCAGCTACGGCCGCGTCGTGGAGGCCGGGCTCTGGTACGCGCAGCTGGTCACGTTCTTCTACTTCCTGCGCTTCGGTCGTGTCAGCGCGCCGGCGGCTCTGTACCGCGTGCTCGTCAGCTGGCCGGCGTCCTGGTTCTCGGCGTCGACCTTCCTCGCGCTGCCGTGGGCGATCGCGGCCGCGCTCGGGTTCTCGCCGCGGTGGCCCTGGCTGCCGTTCGCCATCGCGGCCTTCGGCTTTCTGCAATCGAGCTTCACCCGCCGGGAGAAGCGCCGCATCTACCTCGACCGCCGCGACGCCGGACCGCTCGCGCGTTACGAGCACCACGTGCGCACGTTGCTGCGCACGCTCACCGGTGAGGCGCGGCCCTTGCGGATCGTGCAGATCACCGATCCGCACCTCGGTCCTTTCATGAGCGAGCGGCGCCTGCGCGAGATCTGCCGGCGCGCGGTGGAAGAGAAACCGGATCTCATCCTGCTGACGGGCGACTTCTTGACGGTCGAGACCCAACAGAGCCCCGATCCGCTGGCGCGCGCGCTGGCCCCGCTCGCGGCGATGAAAGGACGCGTGTTCGCCTGCTTCGGCAACCACGACCACGAGTGCCCCGAGCTCGTCGATGACGCGCTGCGCCGCGCCGACGTGGAGCTCTTGCTCGATCGCGCGGTCGATCTCGATCTGCCTTGGGGCCCCGTGCAAGTCGTGGGCGCGGACCATCGTTTTCGCGGCCGCGAGCAGGCCCTCTCCGCGCTCGCGCGCGCGTACCCGCGCAACCCCGGGCGGCTGCGCCTGTGGCTGCTGCACGACCCGAGCGCGTTTCAGTGCATTCCCGAGGGCGAGGCGGATCTCGTGCTGAGCGGCCATACGCACGGCGGCCACCTCGGTCTGTTGAGCCTCGGCTTGCCCCACACGATCGTGAGCGCGGCGACCAGCATCCCGGACCACGGCGTGTGGGCCCGCGGACGCGATCGCCTCTACGTGCATCGCGGCACGGGACACTACGGCTTCCCGCTGCGCGTGGGAGTGCCCGCCGAAGAGAGCGTGCTCGAGATCTACGTCGCCGAACCAGCCTGAGGAGCGCAGACGACGTGTTCCTCCGCGGCGGCGGCGCGCGGCCATGCGCAGGGGCCGGTGGTATTTCGCGCGGCTCCCGCGATCGACCGCGCGCGCACGACGTCACAGGAACGTCACGAGGGCCTACCTCCAAGCTGAGGTAGAGCTGCTCTGTCTTTTGCCCCTCGAGGTCGTCCATGACGATGCAAGCCACCGCCGCCTTGGAGCGCGGTCCCCGCGATTCTTTGCTGGACGCGAAGATGCGCGCGCGTCAGCCCGCGAGATGGGCGAGCGCGGTCTTCGTCGCCGTGCTCGTGACCGGGCTCGCGTACGCCGGCTCCGAGCTCATCCACGATCTCGCGTCGGTCCGTTCGCCGTCTGTGTTTCCGTTCGTGATCCTCGGGGTCGCGCTGCTGATCGCGCTGGGGTTCGAGTTCGTGAACGGCTTCCACGACACGGCCAACGCGGTCGCGACGGTGATCTACACGCACTCGCTCGAGCCGCACGCGGCGGTGGTCTGGTCCGGCGTCTGGAATTTCGCGGGCGTGCTGGTCTCCTCCGGCGCGGTCGCGTTCGGCATTCTGACCTTACTCCCTGTCGAGCTGATCCTGCAGGTCGGCAGCCAGGCCGGCTTCGCCATGGTCTTCGCGCTGCTCGCGGCGGCCATTCTGTGGAACCTCGGGACCTGGTACTTGGGCCTCCCGTCGTCGAGCTCGCACACGCTGATCGGCTCGATCATCGGCGTGGGCATCGCCAACGAACTGATGAGCCCGAGCACCGCGACGAGCGGCGTCGACCTCGGCCAGGCGCTCAACGTCGGGCGCTCTCTCTTGCTCTCGCCGCTGGTCGGCTTCGCGTGCGCGGCGCTGCTCCTGGTCGTCCTCAAGTACGCGGTCCCGAGCCCGCGTCTGTACAGCGCGCCGGAGGGCGATGCGCCGCCCCCCTTCTGGATCCGCGCGCTGCTCATCCTTACTTGCACCGGCGTGAGCTTCGCCCACGGCTCGAACGACGGCCAGAAGGGCATGGGGCTCATCATGCTCATCCTGATCGGCACCGTGCCCACGGCCTACGCCCTCAACCACACCATGTCGGCAGCACGCGTGCAGGATTTCGTCGCAGTCTCCGAGCGAGCCTCCGAGGCTCTTCAGCGCTATGCGCCCGCGGCGCAGGTGCGCGATGCGCGCGAGGAGCTGCGCGACTACCTGCGCGTTCGCGAGGCGCACGACACGACGATCGCCGCCGCGGCGCAGCTCGCGCGCGAGATCGGCCAAGACCTGGCGCGCTTCCGCGAGCTCGCCAAGGTCCCGCCCGAGCGCACGCGCAACTTCCGCAATGACATGTACATCGTGGGCGAGACCTTGCGCCTGCTCGAGAGGTCCGGCACGCCGAAGTTCGCCGCGCAGGATCTCTCCGTGCTGAAGAACTATCAGCACCACATCGACGACGCGACCAAGTTCATCCCCGGCTGGGTCAAGGTCGCCGTGGCGATCGCGCTCGGGCTCGGCACCATGGTGGGCTGGAAGCGCATCGTGGTGACCGTGGGGGAAAAGATCGGCAAGGATCACCTTACCTATGCGCAAGGCGCCTCCGCGGAGCTCACGGCCATGGCGACCATCGGCGCCGCGGACGCCTTCGGTTTGCCCGTGAGCACCACGCACGTGTTGTCCTCCGGCGTAGCCGGAACGATGGCCGCGAACCGCACGGGGCTGCAGTGGACCACCGTGCGCAACCTGCTCATGGCCTGGGTCATGACCCTGCCCGCGTCGATCTTCCTGTCTGCATTTCTGTTCTGGCTCTTCCGTAAGTTTGCGTGAGCGCGGACGCCTCGCAAGAGTCTTACTTTCGCTCGCGCTGCTTCGCGGCGCGCGCGTGCCGTGAGGGACCGCCATGACGCTGCATCAGGAACGACCGCGCGACCCGAGCCCGGAACCGCTCCCCGAGCGCGCGCTCGAGGACCCGAGCCTTTACATCAACCGCGAGACCTCCTGGCTCGCGTTCAACGCGCGCGCCCTCGGCGAGGCGCTCCATCCGCATACGCCGCTGCTCGAGCGCCTGAAGTTCATCGCCATCCACGCCGCCAACTTGGACGAGTTCTTCATGATCCGCGTCTCCGGGCTGCACGAGCAGCTCGAGGCGGCCGTCGTCGAGCCGAGCCCGGACGGGCTCACCGTGCGCGAACAGCTCGCGCGCATCCGGGTCGTGATCTTGGACCAGCTCGAGGTCGCTTGCCGCGTGCTGACTGCGGAGATCCTTCCCGCCTTGCACCAACATGGCATCGAACTGCTCGACTGGAGCGCGCTCGACGACGAGACCCGCGAGCGCGCCAATCGCTACTTCCGCACGACCGTCTTCCCGATCCTGACGCCGCTCGCCGTGGATCCCGTGCACCCCTTCCCGTTTCTGTCCAACCTGTCCTTGTCGCTGGCCGTCGAGGTGCGCGATCCCGATAGTCAGGAGCGCAAGTTCGCGCGCGTCAAGGTGCCGGAGGGGCTGCCGCGCTTCGTGCCGCTCGACGCGCTCGACAAGCGTCCGAGCGCGAGTGCGCGCGAAGCCGGCTCCACGCGCTTTTTGCCGCTCGAGCAGCTGATCGAGGAGAACCTGAACCAGCTCTTCCCGGAGCTCGAGATCCTCGGCTGCTATCCGTTCCGGGTGACGCGCGACATGGACTTCGACATCCTGGCCGAAGAGGCCATCGATCTCATGTCGGTGATCGATCGCGAGCTCCGGCGCCGCCGCTTCGGAGCCTGCGTGCGGCTCGAGGTCGATCGCGACATCCCCGAGCACATTCGCCGCATGCTGCTCGAGAAGCTCGAGATCGACGACGAAGACCTGTACGAGAGCACGGGCCTGCTCGGGCTCTCGGCGCTGATGGCGCTCGCGCAGCTCGAGCGCCCCGAGCTGCGCGATGCGCCCTTCGTGCCGCGCGTGCCGGTGGCGCTCGCGGAAGCCGAGGGCGGCGCGGTCTTCCACGCCATCCGCAGCGAAGACGTGCTCTTGCACCACCCGTACGATTCGTTTGCACCCGTGATCGATCTGCTCAATCAGGCCGCGAAAGACCCTCAGGTGCTCGCGGTGAAGCTGACACTCTACCGCGCAGGCTCCAACGCGGACGCCGCGCAGGCGCTGATCCGCGCCGCAGAAAACGGAAAGCAAGTGGCGGTCTCCATCGAGCTCAAGGCGCGCTTCGACGAGGAGAACAATATGACCTGGGCGCGCGCCCTGGAGCGCGCCGGCGCGCACGTGTTCTACGGCGCCGCCGGCCTGAAGACGCACGCCAAAGTGGCGCTCGTGGTGCGGCGCGAGGCGGATCAGATCCGCCGCTACGTGCACCTCTCGACCGGCAATTACAAT
>CAZYWR010001159.1:0-2772 GCA_964651185.1 uncultured Polyangiales bacterium | reverse complement strand
TCGAAGCTGACTGGAAGTCGATCGGGAAAGAGATCGGCGACATCGCGGACAGCATGCTCGCAGCGGCCAGAGCTGGAGTTGATCTTGCCAAGTCGCTTGGGTTGTCCAGCGGCAACGACGGCGGAAACGGCCTCGTCAGGCTCAGCAGGAACGCGTCAGAGACGACGCCCGAGCATAAGAACTTTGGCGTGCGGATGATAGCCGGCGCGACTGCTGGCGCGCTGCTCGGAAGCGTTTTACCCGTCCTTGGTAACGGCATCGGTTTGTTCGGCGGCGCCATAGTGGGCGGACTCTCCGCAGCACTGCCGAACGCTGGCATAGACATGGGTCTATCGCTCACGGATGGACTGGAGTCTGACCGTGTTCTGGGAAGCGCATATACCGCAGGCGCGGAAATCGGCGAGAGCACGAGCGCTGGCACGCGTGACGCGCTCGGCATCCATTCGCCGTCACGCGTCGCGATGGCCGACGGCATGCAGGTCGCGCGAGGCCTCGCCATCGGCATGCGGCGCGGCGCGAGCCATGTAGATGCGGCCAACGCATCACTCGCGAGCAGCATCGGCGGATTCGGCCCTGGCAGCTTCTCGATGTTGGGGCCGCAGATGAGCTCGCTGAGCACGCCGGCAGTCGACGGCGCCCGCGACACGAATCGGATCAACGTGACGCAGAACATCAAGGTAGAAGGCGCTGGCAAGGATGCTGAAGAGATCGGGCGCATCTCTGCGCGCGAGGCGCGCCGCGAACTCGAAGCGTTCTTTCGGCAGCTCTCCATGGAGAGCTGAGGTTACTTTCCGCGTTCGACGTACTCGCGTACAGCCCGGCGAACCACCTCTGCAACCGTCACGCGCTCGCCTTCGGTCATGGTCATGCGCGCTGCGAGCCGGACCAGCTCAGCGTTCTCCTTGGCCGAGAAGTACCCGCACACGCGATGCACAAGAGGCTCGCCCTCGGTCAGCGGTCTCCCCATCTTCGGTGGCTTCGATCTGCTCGCCATGTGGGAGATAGTAACCGTTCCTGTTTGTTGGCGATAGGCAAGTAATCCTGCATCTTGTCGACTTACTGTTCCAGTGTTCCAATAAGTTCATGAGCGACGCACTTGGGTTACGATTCTCCTGGCTGATGACTGCGGAGGAGCACGCCGACTCGTGGGCTCGGTACCAGGCGGCCATTCGCGCTGATCGCGAGCTGAGCGACCGGCTGGCGCGAGAGTGGGCGGCCGAGGAGCAAGCGGAGCTGCAGGCTGCGTGAAGGTGTTTGGGCGCGGATGTCTCGCGTCCAGCGTAGAGGAGGGAGTACGATGTCGAAGAAGTCGAAGAAGTTGATCGCGCACGGGCTTGTGAAGCAACTCTCAGAGAACGCGGCCACCGCGCATGGATGGAATCCACAGACCATCATCGCCGCGGAGCCAGGGTGGCGCGTCGTCATCCAAGGCGGCGGTGATGAAGATTGCCCGAACGGAGACCTGTCGATCCGCTCTATCTGCGTATGGATGGTCGACAGCATCGGCTGCATCGAGCCTGCCTTCCTCGACACGTTCAGGCCCGTGCTGGCGCGCGCCGCAGGTCGCATCGTGGCCATCTTGCCACCTGGGCAGCACGAGCCACTCAAGAGCGGCGCTGAGGAAAGCATCAATCTCACGGCCGAGCATGTGGCCGAGTGGCAGTGACGGGCCGGCTAGTACCGCTCTCGGATCTTGGCGAGCGCTCTCTTTGCGGCAGCGGCGGCACACGGCGAGACCTCGATCGGCTTGTCAAGCACGACTCTGCGTTGCCGAGCCGACCGCATGCGCTTCCGCGTTCGCTGATCTTCGAGTGCGCGCGCTAGGCGGTTCATGGCGTTCGCCGCGTGTTCCTGTGCAGCGATCAGTCGCTCGATGCGCTCCAGTAGCTCGTCGGTTCTGTCCGCCATCGCCCTATCGCCTCTGCAGGTTGACGTCGAGCGCCTATGACGGCGCCAGCCGAAATCGAAGTTGTCGTCAGTGTCATCGTCATCGTCGCGCTCGCCGATGCCGCCCGTAGGGGCGTCGCTGCGACGCCAGGGCCGGCCGGTGATGTCGATGACGGGTATGCGCTTCATCGCTTGTGCAGATCCACGTAGCGCCGACGCGCGCGCCCTTCGAGCCCAAGGTCCTTCGCGCTGCGCTTCGCCTCGCGAATCCGTTCCCGTTCGTTGCGCAGGTCACGTTTGCGTGGTCATCGCGCACCTCCAGCGGCGAGCACGTGCAGCTCGTTCCGGTAGGCGTGCACGATGATGCGCCACTCGGCGCCCGCAAAGCGCCGATCGCTCTCGAGTAGCCCCTGCATGAACGCTTCGTGCGCGAGCGCGAGCCCCGGCGGATAGCTCGGGCAGCGCTCGAGCGTGGCCGCGGCTTCGACCCATGCATCGCGCGCAGCTTCGCGCCCGAGCGCCGCCAGCTCGTCGCTCAGGTCGAGGCGACGCGGCTGCTCGTCTTCAACATCGCCGTCGTCGTCCAAGAGCTCGTCGAGCCGATCGCGATCGCACTCGAAGCAGAGCACGGCTTCGATACCATCGCCGACGACACGCGCGAGCGTCGCGCCGCATTCGCAGCGCGCGCCTTCGGGTCCGTTAGTACCAGCATCGGTACCAGCAGGACCCCCTCGGTTGCCGAAATCCTTAGTCGGGGTGGACGGATTCGAACCGCCGACATCCAGCTCCCAAAGCTGGCGCACTACCAGGCTGTGCTACACCCCGAGGGCGCGGAACCTAGCGCGCCCGGCGTGCGCGCTCAAGCGTCCGCGGCGCTCGCCGCGT
>CAZYWR010001158.1:0-2002 GCA_964651185.1 uncultured Polyangiales bacterium | reverse complement strand
CTCGCCACCTCGACCTGCAGCTTGATCGGCTCGCGCGGAGGCGCCTCGAGCGCGACCGTGCCCACCGGGAGCTTGGGCTGCGGCGTGTCGGCCGCAGCCTTGGGTTTGAGCGCCGCTTGAGCCGCTTGATCGGTCGCTGCGGGCGCGCTCGCAGGCGCGCTCGCGGCCGGCACACGTTCCCCCACTTTGCCGGCCGTCGCCCCGTTGCAAGCCCCGAGGCACACGCACAGCGCGGCCCATCCCAGCGCGCGCATCCGCAGCTCTCCCATGGGCCCCGGAGCTACCACTCGACTTCGCTTGCGTCGAGCGCTTCGCGCGGCCTGCGGGCGCGCAGTGAGCGGGCGCGCGAGGCGCTGCTATGCTCGCGCCTCATGGCGGAAGGGCGCGCACCGGATCGTGAGAAGCCCGTCGGCTACGTGTCCTTGCTCGGCGCGGGGCCGGGCGATCCCGAGCTCATCACGCTGCGTGCGTTACGCAAGCTGCGCGAGGCCGACGTCGTGCTCTACGACGCGCTCATCCATCCCGTCCTGCTCGAACACGCCAGGCCGGACGCCGAGCTGATCTTCGTCGGCAAGCGCGCGGGCCACCCGAGCGAGCGCCAGACACGCATCAACGCGCGGCTCGTCGAGGCGGCGCAGCGAGGCAAGAAGGTGGTGCGGCTCAAGGGCGGCGACCCCTATCTATTCGGACGCGGCTCGGAGGAGGCGGCTGCGCTGGTCGCCGCGGGGATCCCCTTCGACGTGGTCCCGGGCGTGCCTTCGCCGATGGCGGTCTCCGCCTACGCCGGCATCTCGCTCACCCACCGCGACCTCGCCAGCAGCGTCGCCTACGTGACCGCGACCGAGTCGGTGGAAAAAGACGAGAGCGCGCACGACTGGGACAAGCTCGCCACGGCCACCCAGACGCTCGTGTTCTTCATGGGCCTGCGCAAGCTCGACTCGCTCATGGAGCGGCTGATCGCGCACGGGCGCGATCCGGAGACGCCGGCGGCCATCGTCTCGAACGCCTCGTTGCCGAGCCAGCGCACCTTGATCGCCCAAGTGCGCGACCTCGCGCAGCGCGCGCGAGAGGCTGGATTCGAGACGCCGGCGCTCACGATCGTGGGGCCTGCGGTCGGCTTGCACGAGCAGCTATGCTGGTTCGAGCGCCAACCGCTGTTCGGACGGCGAGTGCTCATCACGCGCCCGGAAGGCCAGAGCGACGAAATGGCGCAGGCGCTACGCGACGCGGGCGCCGATCCGCTCGAGCTCCCGACCGTACAGATCGTGCCGCCCACCGATCCGGCGCTGCTCGCGGGCTCCGTACGGCGTGCGAACGATTACGACTGGGCCGTGTTCACCAGCGTCAACGGGGTCGAGGCCTTCTTCGCCGCGCTCGATCGCGAAGCGCGAGCCACGCGAGCGGGCGAACAGCACGCGGGCCGCCCGCGCTTCTGCGACGCGCGCGTGCTCGGCGGCGTGCAGGTCGCGGCGATCGGCCCCGCGACGAGCGCGGCCCTGCGCGCACGCGGGATCCGCGCGGACGTGGTGCCCGGCGAGTACCGCGGTGAAGCGGTCGCGCAGGCGATCCTCGCGCGCGACCCGGCGCTCGCAGGCAAGCGTGTGCTGATCACGCGCGCCGAAGTAGCACGCGAAGCGCTCCCCCAGCTCTTGCGCGAAGCTGGCGCGCAGGTCGACGTGGTGCCGGCGTATCGCACCGTGCCAGCGCCGCCCGAGCGCTTCGCGGCCATCCGCGCGCTCTTGAGCCAAGGCGCGATCCAGATCGTCGCCTTCACGTCTTCCTCGACCGTCGAGCGGCTCGTGGAGGGGCTCGGCCCGGGCGCCGCCGAGCTGCTCGCGCGCGTGCAAGTAGCCGCCATCGGGCCCATCACTGCGGAGAGCGCAGCCCGGCTCGGGCTCCCCGCGCATGTCGTCGCCCGCGAGTACACGGCGGCGGGCTTGGTGCGAGCATTGATCGAGCACGCGCGCGCGGCGCGGCCGCTCGACGCGGAGCAAGAAGAAGC
>CAZYWR010001157.1:0-1644 GCA_964651185.1 uncultured Polyangiales bacterium | reverse complement strand
GTCGCCGTTGGTCGCCATGCCGCTCGGAGCCGCGCTCGGCACCGAGCGCGTGACGCCTGCCCGCGCGCTCGCCGTCACCGTGACGGTCGCCGGCGTCGTGTTGCTGGTGCTCGATCCGCGACGCTGATCATCGCTGCCGGGCGGGCTCGCACGCGGCGGCGGGACCGGCGCGGATCCGCGGCGCTGATCATCGCTGTCGGGCGGGTTCGCACGCGGCGGCGGGACCGGCGCGCGAGGACGAAGTCAGCGCGCCTTGGTCGAGGCCTTCTCCGGCGCCGCGCCTTCGGCGCCGAGCACCAACGGGAGATCGTCTTCGAGCTGCTTGCTCGTGGACTCGGGCAGCACCACCCAGCGCTCCGTGGCTTCGCTGCGCGCGTAGTACATGCCGCCCTGATCGGTGTCGACGCGCACGAGCGCGAGCTTGCCTTGGGGCTTGCCGTCGGCTTCGTACTCGATCGTGAGCAGTTCGCGCGAGCCTTTGGCTGCGATCTGCAGATCGGCGCCCGGCTGTTCGCCCGCGCCCAAGTAGGCGCGCGCTCGCAGGCCACGCAAGCGCTGCAGCCAGTTGCCGTACAGGTCGTTGCGGCGGTCGGGCGCCGCGGCGTCGACCCACACCGCTTGATCGCGGACCTTACGGTTGCGCTGCAGGAGCTCGCGCTGCTCGCCGGCGGAACGGATCGTCACCTTGTCGATGTCCTCGAGCGCGAAGCGGTGCAGCTCCGTCTGCATGAACTTGAACTGCGCGGACTCGAGGTCCGTGATCTTGGCTCCGTCGAGCAGATAGACCTCGCCGCTCTTGGCGTCGCGCGCGTAGCGGTCGCTCGTGCCGAACGTGGTCGCGCCGAGCTCGAGCGTCAGCTCGCGGCCGGAACAGGTGAGGCGGAGCGCACCGTGGCCCTCGTCGAAGCCGAACGCGGCGAGCTGATCTTCCGCGAGCTTGCCGAGATCGCGGTCCGCCCGCAGCGGCGCGAGCCACGCCATCAGATCGTCGAACTCGCGATTCGCGGCGAACGTGCGCGGCGCGTCGGGATCGCGCTTGCGCGGCGGCTTCGGCTCCGTACGGGCCTCCGCTCCAACCTGCGGGCCTGCATCGCCTGCGGCCGCCACTTTGGTGCCTGCATCCTTCGCGTCCGTACGCGCCAGCGCTTGCGCGGCATCTGCGCCCGCGGCGCCGTCTGGAGGCATGGCTGCGTCGGCCGCGCCCGCATCGCCGCGCAGAAACGCGTGAGGGTCGTTCGTGACGTCGCTCTTCTTGGGTACGCTCGTGATCCAATAAGAGGGTGCGCCCGCCTTGCCTTGGACGGGTTGGACCCAGACCTTACGGGTCTTGGCGTCGAGCTCGATGCGCGTGAGCGCATCCCGGTTGCACTCGAGCACGACCGTTTGTCCGGACGCTTGGGGCCGCTCGCTCTCCGCGGGCCGCGTCCAGGTTTGATAGGCGAGCACCAGGCCGACCACCGCCAGCGCCGCATGGATCGCTACGCTCTTCATGACTTGGCCCCGGCATCCGTTCGCTCGCGCGCGTCAGCGCGCTTACGCCGGCGGCGCGACACCCAGAAGCCGAGCCCGACGATCGGCGCAGGCACGACGAAGGTGGTGCCGTAAAACCAGAGCTTGTCTTGCTGGCGGCTATGCTCGATCGGC
>CAZYWR010001156.1:0-10047 GCA_964651185.1 uncultured Polyangiales bacterium | reverse complement strand
CGCGTCGCGCGCCAGCGCCAAATACAGCGTCGACACGCGGCCCTCGAACGCCAGCGTGAGCTCGCGCTCGAGCACGGGCGAGGACAGCGGCCCTGCGCCGCCCGCAGGTGCGAGCGCCACGATCGAGCGCACGCGCTCGTCTTTTCCCCCGAGCGCCAGCGCGCTGAAACCGCCGAGACTGTGACCAGTCAAGGCCACGCCGGCAGCGATCGCGACAGGGAACGCGAGCGCGCCCGAAGCGCTCGCGTCGAGCACGCAGCGCAGGTCGCGCGCGCGGTCGACCACGTACTTCTGCATGCGCTCCGCGATCTCGTTGTGCAGAGACTCGCTGCGCGCCCTCAACGCGAGCGGCAGCAAGTCCGAGAGCGCGTTGCCACTGTGATCGGGGGCGGCGACGAGGTAACCATGGCTCGCGAGATGCGTGCAGAAGAACGTCGACTGGCGGCGGTGGCCCGCGATGCCGTGAGAGAACACGACCAGCGGAAACACGCCCGCTGCCGGTGCGGCGTCGCGCACCGCCTCTTGCGTCAGCGACATGCCGAAGAACGTGTAATGGTCCTGGGTGGCGGCCGCGAGGTCTTGCCCTCGATGTCGAGACGCGGCCGGATACCAGAGCTCGAGCGGCGCGGGCGCTCCTTGCCCAGGCTCCGCAGGCGTACTCGCGGCACTGCGCACGCCGACGGGGTATTGTCCTCGCGCAAACGGATCGTACATCATAGATAAAGCGTACCGTGCACGGCCGCCAGGCGTGCGCGCCAGCGACCCGATGGCGAGCGACGAGGCATGGGAGGTGCGCGATGGCGGGACTCAAGAAGCTGCTCTGTCCGGTGGATCTCGCGCCGAGCGCGGTGAGCGCCGCACACGAAGCCGCCTCGTTGGCCAAGAGCCTGGGGGCCGAGCTCGTGCTGCTGTACGTGATGGCCGATCCTGCCTTGGCGGTCGGTGACCCGCTGCTCGCTCCTGGCGAGCTCTCCGGCTATGCCTTGCCGGTACTGACAGAGGAATATCGCTCGGAGATGGATCGTCGGCTGCGAGAGCTCGCCGAACAGCTGCGCAAAGACGGCATCTCGGTGTCGACGATGCTGGTACGCGGATCGCCGCACGAGGCGATCGTCGACACCGCCGACAGCGAGCACGCGGACATGATCGTGATGACCACGCACGGCCGCACTGGAGTTCCCCATTTCTTGCTCGGAAGCGTGACCGAACGCGTCGTGCGCGCGGCGCGCGTCCCGGTGCTGACGTTGCGAGCCAGTCACTGAATCGGAAGAGCGCCTCCAAGCGCGAGCGCAAATCGAAGGCGCGCACAGGCGCGCGAGTCAACCATCGGAGCCCGCCATGACCACCCAAGACAAACACATCCTGGTCGCTGTCGACTTCTCCAAGGGCTCCGATCGAGCCGTCGCGCAGGCAGAGCTGCTGGCGTCGGCGCTCGGCGCGCAGATCGAGCTCTTTCACGCCTACCAGCTGCCCGTGCTCGCGCTGCCCGACTCGAGCGTCACGGTCAGCCCGACCTACGTCGCGGACCTCACCGATCGCGCGCAGCATGAGCTCAACCGCCATCGCGACTTACTCGCATCCCACGGCGTGAAGGCGACCACCAAACTGCTCGAGGGCAACCCTGCGGACACCATCGTCGAGCGCGGGCAGGCGCTGAATGCGCTCATGATCGTGCTGGGCACCCACGGCCGCAGCGGCTTTCGGCGTTTTCTGCTCGGCAGCACGGCCGAGCGGGTCGTGCGCATGGCGACCATCCCCGTGCTGACCGTGCACCTCCCCGAGTAAGCGCCCGTTGACGTCTCCGGCACGGTTCACTACGAACCGGCTATGAGCGCGCTTCCTCTCATGCTCGGGGCGATCTGCGTCGCGATCATCGCCTACCGCTACTATTCCGCGTTCATCGCGGCCAAGGTGCTGGCGCTCGACGACGCGCAGGTCACGCCCGCGCACCGGCTGAACGACGGCCAGAATTACGTACCGACCCATCGCGTGGTGCTGTTCGGCCACCACTTCGCGGCGATCACCGGCGCGGGCCCGTTGGTCGGCCCGACGTTGGCGGCGCAGTTCGGCTATCTCCCGGGCTACCTGTGGATCTTGATCGGCGTGGTGCTCGGCGGGGCCGTGCACGACTTCGTGATCCTCACCGCCTCCATGCGGCGCGACGGCAAATCACTCGCGGAGATCGCGCGCACGGAGATCGGGCGCGGAAGCGGCATCATCGCGGGCTTCGCGATCCTGTTCATCATCACGATCGCCATCGCCGCGATGGGTAAGGTGGTCGTCAACGCCTTGGCCGAGAGCGCCTGGGGCACGTTCACGATCGGCGCCACCATCCCGATCGCGCTGTTCATGGGGTTGTGGATGTACAGGCTGCGCAAGGGCCGGATCGGCGAGGCCACCGCGATCGGCGTGGTGCTGCTGTTGTTGTGTGTCGCTTCCGGCAAGTGGGTGGCCGAGTCGAGCTGGGCCAAGTTCTTTCTGCTCGATGAGCACAGCCTGACTTTGGCGATCTGCGCGTACGGCTTCATCGCCTCCGTGCTGCCGGTGTGGATGCTGTTGTGCCCGCGCGACTACCTGTCGTCCTACATGAAGATCGGCACGATCGCGCTGCTCATCGCCGGCATCATGATCGTCAACCCAGAGCTCAAGCAGCCGGCGCTCAGCCAGTTCACGGCGGGCGGCCCGATCGTCCCCGGGAAGCTCTTCCCGTTCGTCTTCATCACCATCGCCTGCGGCGCGATCAGCGGTTTCCATGGGCTCGTGGCCAGCGGAACGACCCCGAAGATGATCGATCGCGAGTCGGACGCGCGCCCGATCGGCTACGGGGCGATGCTGATGGAAGGCATCGTCGGCGTGGTCGCGCTGATCGCCGCGAGCTCGTTGGCGCAGGGCGACTACTTCGCGATCAACACGCCGGCCGACAAGTTCGCGCTGCTCGGGATGAGCACGGAGAGCCTGCCCGAGCTGAGCGAGCAGATCGGCGAGCGGCTCGCCGGACGCGCGGGCGGCGCGGTGTCGCTGGCAGTCGGGATGAGCCAAATCTTCTCTGCCTTACCCGGCTTTCGCACCCTGATCGCGTACTGGTACCACTTCGCGATCATGTTCGAGGCGCTGTTCATCTTGACCACGGTCGATACGGGGACGCGCGTCGCGCGCTTCTTGGTGCAGGAGGTGTTCGGCAGCGTGCAGCCGCGTCTGGCCCGCACGGATTCACTCTTGGGAACTGTGCTCTCGACTGGGATCGTTTGTCTCGCCTGGGGCTATCTGGTGTGGACAGGCTCCATCCAGACCATCTGGCCGATGCTCGGCATCTCCAATCAGCTGCTCGCCTGCATCGCCTTGTGCGCGGCCACGACGCTGACGGTCAATCGCGGCCGCGGCCGCTACGCTTGGGTGACGCTGCTGCCACTCGCGTTCGTGGGTGTGGCGACAGAAACGGCGGGCTATCAGCTGATCCGCGACCAATTTTACCCGAAGCTCATCGAGTCTGGTCAGGCGGACAAGGTCTTCCAGGGCTACTTGCTGTCTACGCTTTGTGTGATCGCCATGGCCGCGCTGGTGTTCATCTTTCTGGACAGCGCGCGCAAGTGGCTGCGCACCCGCAGCAGCCCTGAGGCCGCTGTACAGACCGCTTGAAAGCCAGCGCGTGCCCGCGCGCTTCGGCATGAGGTCTGCATAAGTCCACCGCAGTGAGCAAGCGCGTAACGGACGCGCGGCGGGAGGAGACGATGCGGGTCGTTTACATCGGCACGGCCATCGCGGTGTTGGGATGGGGCTGCGCGCACGGCAAGCATGAGGCCGAGCGAGCCCACTCCGAGGATCATTCACACGCGGTTGCGCGCGCCGACGGACAGGGGCACGGACATCACGCCCGTGCCCACGATGGCTCGTCTGATTCGGAACGGGGCGCAGGCGGCGAGCGAAATGCGCAGGGCGATGCCCCGCAGAACAGCGCGAGCTCGACACCCGCGCATGCGCGCTCCGAAGCCTCCCAGGCGGAAAATGCGCCGCCGAGCGCCGACGCCTACGGCGCCCGCGCAGACAACACCCGCGTGAACGAGCGCGACCGCGAGAACTCCGCGCTCACGCCGCTCGATCAGAGCGAGAGCGAGGACGATCGCGAGCTCACGCGGCGCATCCGCGGGGCCGCTGTCGCCGACAGCTCGCTCTCGTTCACGGCCAAGAACGTCAAGATCATCACGCGCAACGGACAAGTGACGCTGCGTGGCCCCGTGAACAACGCACGCGAACGCGACACTTTGGATCGCATCGCGCGCACGGCCGCCGGACCAGCGCGTGTGACTGACGAGCTCGAGATCGTGGAGTGAGAACAGATC
Organism: uncultured Polyangiales bacterium; assembly: GCA_964651185.1. GTDB lineage: Bacteria > Myxococcota_A > Polyangia > Polyangiales > DASUME01 > DASUME01. Next base: position 5,710 of record CAZYWR010001156.1, on the reverse strand, counting down.
GAGGCGCGCTGGCCTGCGCACAACCCTACAGCGCGCAGCCGAGCGAGCCCATAACGAGGAGAGGCATGCCTATGAGAAAAGCCGTGATCGGAATCGTGGAAACGCGCGCCGAGGCGGAGGCGGTCGTCGAGACCTTGCGGCGCACCGCGTACATCGAGCTGGGCGACATCTCGGTGCTGCTTCCGGACCGCACCGGTACGAACGACTTCGCGCACGAGCATCACACGAAGGCGCCCGAAGGTGCCGCGACCGGCGCGAGCGCGGGCGGCGTCGTGGGAGGCACGTTGGGGCTGCTCGCAGGGATCGGAGCGCTCGCCATTCCCGGCGTGGGTCCCCTGATCGCGGCCGGACCCGTGCTGGCCGCGCTGAGCGGCGCCGCCGCGGGTGCAGCGGTGGGCGGCCTCGCGGGCGCATTGGTGGGGCTCGGTATCCCCGAGATCGAGGCCAAAGCGTACGAAGGAAAGATCCGCGGAGGCAATATCCTGATCGCCGTGCACTCGGAGACGCGCGACGCTCAGCGCGCGGCCGAAGACGTGCTGCGACAGGCCGGCGCACACGACGTGGGCACGACTGTCGAAGCGAGCTTGCCGCGCGACGCCCGCACGTAAGGTGACGCGCGTGATCGCAGCCGCGCACGCGATCCGCTGGCTTGGGCGCCCCGCTGCACAGTGGCGCGCAAGCCGGCCGCCAGTCGTCGGGTCGGCGCATTTCTGTAGCCCGTGCGTTCAGGCTATTTGCGCGCACACTGCGCGCCGTGAACCTCGCAAAGCGCGCGCCTTGGCTGCCCTCACGACGTGAGCTCCGTGCCAGGCTGCGACGAGTCGTGTGTGAAGACCGCGCCGCCGCCTGGCTGGTCGCAGCCGTCATGGCCGCGCAGCTCGCGGTCATCGCGTGGGACCAACCGAGCGCGATCGGCTGGGAAAACGACGGCGTGGCGCCCGTCGACTTTCTGCGCGGTGTGATCGACAACCTGAGGCCGGGGCACGGCCATCGCTATCCGCTCTTTCATAACCTGCTGCTCGCGATCTTGTGTCTGCCCGTCTTGCTGATCAGCGCGCTCGCGGGCCCGCTCTCGGGCGAGGCCATCTTGGCGCGCGTCACCTCGCTCCCCGCCCTGACCGTCATGTCTTTGCTCATCAAGACCGCGCACGTGGCGCTGGGCGGTGCGCTGCTCTTGATGATCGCGCGCGTCGCCCGCCGCCTGTTCGGCATGAACGCCGGGCGCGGCGCGCTGCTCTGCGCGGCCACGTCGCTGACGATCTCTTACTACACGCGTGCCAGCAATCTGGACGGACCTTACATGTTCTGGACGGTGCTCGCGATCGACCGTCTGCTGAGCGTGTTCGAACGCGGCACAACGCGAGATTACGGACTGCTCGGGCTGTCCGTCGCCGCGGCGGTCGCGACCAAAGATCAGGCGTACGCGGGGTTCGTACTGACCCTTCCGATATTTCTGATCGCGTTACCGCTCTGTGCGCCCATTGCCTTGGCCGCCGGCCGCGCGCACTGGGTTCGCCTGCGCCACACGTTTATCGCGAGCGGCCTCGGTTATGCGCTGTTCGCCGGGGTGATCGTCAACCCGAGCGGCTTCGTCACCAGGCTCGAGCTGCTGACCGGCACCAACAGCCAAGATTGGCGAAACTATGCGCGTACGTTCGAAGGCGTTCGCCTCAACTTGCTCGATCTGTGGAGTGCGCAGACGCAGTTCTTCTGGCACGCCGGCGTGGTCGCCTTGTGTTGGAGCGGCGTGGTCTTCGCGCTCGCACAAAGGCCCGGCTCCGGCGCGCACGCGCGCTCGGCGCGGCTCCTGCCAGCCGCGGCGGCGCTCTCGAGCGTGGTCGCGTTCACGCTGCCGGTCGCGCGTTGCGAACATCGTTTCGTGCTGCCGCTCGGGGTCTGGCTGAGCGTGTATGGCGGGGCCGCGCTGGGCTGGCTCTGGGAACGACGGCGGGTCGCGTGGCCCGTCCTGGCCGCAGCGGCCGGCGCCCTGCTCCTGTCGGCGCTGCAGACGACTACCTTGGCCTTGACCCAATGGGCCGACGCACGGCGCGAAGTCGAGCTCGCGCTCGCGCGCCTACCCCCTGGAAGCACCGTCGAGACCTACGGCTTCAACGTGTATCTACCCCGCTTCGACCCTTCGCCGCGCGCGCCGTACCGCGTCACGCGCATCGGCAAGGAGCCGCTCAACAAGCGCGCGCGCAACCCCGCACTCTCCGAGATCGAAGGCCGCTACGCAGACGTAGGACAGCGCGCCCCCGACGTGGTGCTGGTCGCCGAGGGCTTCGCGGAACGCTTCCTGGCGCGCAGCTTTCGCCCCGGCGAGGCGCCCTCCGCGCAATGGTCGAAGGCACAAAGCGACGCCGACGCGGTGGGCTATTTCCGCGGTGCACTCCGCGGGACGATCACCGGCTATCAGCTCGCAAGAATTGCCGAGCCGCGCCTGCCCAGCTGGGCGCGCGCGCTCGGGACCCAGCCGATCGCGATCCACGATCACACGACGGCACAGCGGGTCTGGTGGTTTGCGCGCGCCCGCACGTCGTCGGGCTCGAACACCGCCGCCATCTCGCCGGCCCGCGGAGCCCAGGCGGAAATTTGCCCCAGGACTCGCGCGTCTGTGCGCGCAGCGGTCGGACTCACCCCCGATCTTCTGACGCGAACCAGCAACAAACTGCTATACAGCTGCGCAATCCTGCCGGCGCGCCCAAGGCATTGAAGGTATCAGGCGCGGCTGGTCCATACGATCGCTGTTCCATGCTCCCCTTGGCTCAAGTCTCCGCTTCGTCCGCTCGAAGTTCTGCAAGCCAGGACTTGTGGGCCAATTTACCAATTCTACCTATGGGAGCACCGCGAGCGTGTCGCTAGCGCCATCTCTACCCCTTCGCAGCCCTAGCCCGCGCAGCCAGCACGGGATCCCGCTGCGCGCACATTTCGTCTGGTTCGGCCAGGCGTTTCCCTGGGTAAACGTGCTGGCGTTGCGCTCGGCCGCGATCCGCGGCGGCTTCGACGAAGTCGTGCTGCACCATGACTCCGATTTGTCGCGCACGCACCATTACCAGGAGCTCGTGGCCACGCCGCGCATCAGCTTGCGCCGCCTCGACCTGCCCGCGCTGTTCGCGCGTTGCGCGCCTTACGGAAGCGAGCTGAACGCGGTTTTCCTTCACTTGAAGAGCCACGCAGCGCGCTCCGACCTGGTCCGTTTCGCACTGCTCTACGCCGAAGGCGGCGTGTATCTCGACATCGACACCGTCACGCTTCGCAGCTTCGAACCGCTGTGCCGGCGAACGCGCGCGTTCTGCGGCGAAGAGCGCCTCGTCTACCCAGCTTCCGTGCGCCTCTCGCGCAATCCGTTCACACACGCGAGCGCGCTCGCTCGCTCGCAGCTACGCAGCTTGTTGCGCAGCGTGCCGCGCGGCTGGGCGATCTTCCGGCACATCGAGCACTGGTATCACCTGGGCGCCAATCCCGCCGTGCTCGCGAGCGCGGCGGGTTCGCGTTTCATCACGCAAGCGATCGATAGGCTCGTCTCCGTGCCGCGCGAGCGCCTCAGCATGCCGTGCGCGATCGGTCCGCATCTGCTGCAAGACGTGTTGGAAAGCTACGCGGGCGACGAGGTCGAGGTCCATCCGCCCCAGCGTTTCTTCCCGCTGGGCCCGGAGATCAGCGAACACTGGTTTCGCATGTCTTCGTCCGTCCCGCTCGACGAGGTCGTCGCGGATGCGTACATCGTGCATTGGTACGCGTCGGTGCGCTCGAAGCACATCATCCCTCAGATCGACCCGGAGTATGTGCGGCGCCGTGCGGACCGTCAGCTGTTCAGCAAACTCGCTTTGCCCTTCGTCGAGCGCTGAGCGCCTCGCGATGACGCCGGGACTACGGCGTGGTCGCGCGCTCCGCTGCATGTTGCCGTGAGCCAACCGTCACAGACAGAGCATTACGCCGGGGAGATCAAGCGCGGCGCGCTCTTCAACTTCCTGGGCGGTGTCGCGAAGCTGGCGCAGCCGCTCTCGATTCTGTGCGTCACTTGGCTCTGGGGCCCGAGCTTCACCGGGGCTTACTTGCTCGGGCAGTCGCTGCTCGAGATCGTCTCGGCCTGCCTGTGCTCCGGCTGCAGCGACGCGACCACGATCTTCGGCAGCCGCCACGCCGAGCTCGCCGCGCACGACGAACGCGAGGAGCGCGCCCTCTACCGCGTGTTCGCCAACATGTTCGCGGTCACCGGAGGCGCCTCGCTGCTCCTCGCGCTCGCCGCACTCTTGTGCGCCGCGCCGCTCGTGCATCATGTGTTCCCGCACTACGCCGAGCTCTTGCCCGGTCTCTATTGGCTCGCCTTCTCGCTCGTGCCGCGCTCGCTCGGCCTCGTGGCGATCGCCGCGACCAAGGCCATGATGCGCATGGAGCACGACGCGTGGGTGCAGGGCGTCGTGTTCCCGATCTCCTTGCTCGTCGCTTACCTGGTCGTGTTCGCGGCGGGCGGCGGTCTGCTCGCGCTGTGTGCGGCGCAGCTCGTCGTGGAGCTCCTCACGTGCGCGCTCGCGTTCTCGGCCTTTCGCCGCTATTTCTCGCTCGCGCGCGTAGGGTCTGCCCTGCGCGATGGGGAGTGGGATCGACGTCTGCTCGGGTTCGCCCTCCCCCAGAGCCTGAACTTGACCTTCAACCGCTACATCGCGCGCGTCGACGCGATCATGCTCGCTTCGTTCGGCCTCGCCGAAGCCGACCTCGCCTACTTTGCGACTGCCGCCTACCTGACCAGCAACCTCGGCCAGATCCGCACCCTGTTCAGCGGCGCGCTGGCCCCGGCGCTGGCGCGCCTGCATGTGAGAAACGAGAGAGCGGCGTTCGAAGAGACGCTCGGGCGCGTGTCGCGCTGGACGACCGCGATCGTGGTCCCGGTCGTGCTCGTACTCGTGGTTCTGCGCGAGGACGTGTTGCGCTCGATCAGCGGGAGCTACGGCGGCCACAGCGCGTTCGTGGTGGTGCTGCTCATCCCGCCGCTCACCAATTGCGCGTTCGGGATGGCCGGCGCCTGCCTGATGTTCACGGGTCACAGCCGCATGACCTTGGCGAACAGCCTGTGCGTCGCCCTGCTCAACACCGCGTTCACGTACCTGCTCATTCCGCGCTACGGAATGCTGGGCGCCGCGATCGCGACCACGATCGCCACCTCGATCACGACCGGCCTGCAGATGCTCGAGCTCTGGTGGCTCGAGCGCTTCCGTATCCGGCTGAGCGCAGTCTGGAAGCCGCATCTCGGATTCCTGCTCGGGGCCGTCGTGCTGGGCGCGCTCTGGGATCCCGCTCAGCTCAGCGCGCCGCTCCGCTTCGGCGTGGCGCTGGCGATCGCGCTCGGTTACCTCGCGCTCATGTTTGCGCTGCGGCTCGAAGAGCTCACACCGGCGCGCTCGACTGCAGCGCTCGATTGAGTGCCGGCCGCCCACAGCCGACGGCGCGCACGAGGTGGTTGTGCCGGGCCCACATGAGGGATCCCGATCGTCCACGCTCGTCGTGGAGCGTGCACCGGTGCGTTCGAGCCATCGTCGCGCGCTCGCGCTCCGGGCTAGCGGCGCCGCGCGCGGCTCGGGCGCTTGGGAGGCGGTGCCTTCACCCAGCGCAACTCGAAGCTCAGCTTGGTTTGTCCGCGCGCCTTGGGCCACCGCTTCCAATGCTCGAGCGCGCTGGCCAGGCACGTCAACTGCTCGGGCGAAGCCTCTTC
>CAZYWR010001155.1:0-2807 GCA_964651185.1 uncultured Polyangiales bacterium | reverse complement strand
ATCGCGCGCCAGGTCCGATGCGCGCAGCTCGCGGACGCTGCCGCGCTGGTCGTTGGCCGCGACTGCGAGCGGCACATGCGCGGCGCTCAGCTCGCGCAAGAGCACCGCCGCTTGCTCGCGCCGGTGCAGCGCGAGCTGCGCGCCGCGCGCCTCCACGCACAAGCGCTCGATCTCGGAGAACGCTTCGTCGAATGCGAGCCAAAGTGAGGTTGTCGATGCCATGCTCGCTTACCCGGGACCCGCTGCGCGGACGGGGCGCGGCTCGTGGTGGAGCTCCTTTTTGAGGTTCGGAATCGCCGCCACGAGCTCTACCACCTGGTCCTGGGCCCAAGCGCAGAGCAGCTCGATGAGCTGCTGGCACAGGAGCTGTGTGCGCGGCAGGTCCGTGGCCAAGAGCTCCGCGAACTCGAGTTCGTAGACTTGCTTCCAGCCGCTGCCGTGGTGGGCCGCGGGCCGCTTGACCACGCGCACCGCCGCGATCTGAGCGACGAGCTTCGCGAACGCGCGCTCTTGCGTCGCGCCGATCGCGTGCAGGAGGAACGTGAGCTCGGGCAAGCCGAGCACGCGCTGGCCGCGGATGGAGAGCAGCTGCAGCATCGCCTTGCGGTCGGTGTCGAGCTCGCTGTCGGCGTGTGGGCTAAGCCTACCCAAGCAGTCCCAACGCACACCTTGCACGTAGCGGTCGATGAGCTGCACCTTACAGTCCTGCAGCTGGACTGCGCTGACCGCGGGCTGGTGCCAGAGCGTGTCCACCGCCAGCGTCTCGGGCTGTTCGAACGCGCGCGGCATGCGCAGCTCGATGAAGGCGCGGCGCGCCGCGTCGCGGCCCTCGATCTCCGCCTCGTAGCTGTTCGGAACGTTGCGGATCACCGCAGGCTCGAGCGGCACGAGGCCCTCCGAGGTCCTGCGATACACCGCGAGAATCGAGACCGGCACGAAGCCGGAGGATGGGTCAGAGCTCAAGACGCGGTGCCGATCGACCGTGCCATCGTGGGTGATCGGGTCGGCCGTCTCCCGCCGCAGGTTCATCGCCGGCACCACGTGCAGTTGGAAGCACTCCGCGTGCAGGCGCAGGTTGGCCGGAAACCCCTCGCCCAGATCCAACAAGATGCTGAAGTCGCGCCAGGCGCGCGGCGTCTTGATGCCGCTGACCGTGAGGTACAAGCAGAGCTGCGGAAAATGCAGCGCGCGCCTCACCGCGTGCAACGGATGGTCGAGCGGGCCGAGCTCGCCGAGCGACAACGGCGCGGGACCGAAGGTCACCCGGCAGGGCTCGCCGCTCGTGTGCTCGTCGATCTTGTGACTCCACACGACCGAGCTCGAGACGAGGTGTTTCTCCAACGCGTGCAGCACCAGCAAGCTGGAGTGCAGGTCGCTCAGGTAGTCGATATACAGCGGCAGCTCCGAGATGTCTTCGCCGCGCTCGAAGGCGGCGCTGAAGCGCAGCGAGAGCCGGACTTGCCCCTTGGGGCGCGCCAGCGTGTCCACGGCTTTCAGCTCGATGGGCAAAAGTCGCATGCTGGCCAGCGTGCGAAACGCGAACACGGTGTCCGGAGACTGGCTCTCGGCGGCGGTCTTCACCAAGCCCACCTGCGACCCGCGCGGCAAGACGCTCACGTCGACGTAGCTGCGCGCGGGCGTCGCGCGCAGCATGAACATGGCTGGCACGGGCGTCAGCAAGTAAGGAAAGTGTTGCTGCGCGATGCGCAGCAGGGCGCCCTCGACGTTGCGCTCCGAGGCCAGGCGCGTGCGGGCCGTGAACAGCGCGAGCGCCTCCAACAAGCGCCGCACGTCTGGATCCTCGCTCGCGAGCGGCACGTCCGGATACATGCCCGAGTAGGTGACTCGAAATTTTTCGAGCGCCTCCAGCTCCGCGAGAAACGTCTGGTGCAAGCGTGGATCCATGAGCCTCAGCCGAGCTTGATCAGCGTGCCTTCGACCTTGACCAGCTGCCCTTTCACCGTGGTCATCGTGTCCCCGAGGGTGGCCATCGGCGCGGTCACGTCCACCTGCGTGTCGCCTGTCACGCCCACCTTGAGGCCGGAGATCGCCACTTCGGTGCTGCCCGACAAGGTCGACTTCACCAGCCCCGAGATGGTCACATTCTGACCTGAGAGCTTGGCATCGGCGGTTGCGCTCATCGACAGTCCTTGGGTCGCGCTGAGCGACATGTCCTGCACGCTCGAGGCCGTCAGCTTCTGGGTCGCGCTGAGCGACATGTTTTGCGTGCTCGAGAGCTTGAGATTCTGCGTCGCGGAGACGCTGGTGTCGGCCGTGGACTTGAGTGTGATGGTATCTGCGTCGACCTCGAAGCTGCTGCACTTCACCACGACCGAGTCGGCCTTTTGCGTGACCGTGCTCGTCTGCGCTGGGCCCGCCAGCTTGAGCTCTAACGAAGTCTCGTCCTGCGTGATCGTGCTGGTGCTGGTCAATCCCTTGACTGTGATCACGATCTTCGTGCCGTTCATCTCGACCGTCTGGGTGACCGTGCCCAACAGATCTTTGACCGTGAGGGTCAGCCCCGACTCCTTCTGGAGGTCGATATAGCAATTGAGCGTCATGGACCGGCCCCTGACGGTGATGGTAAGCGGTTCGGGCCACCACAATCCACAGTCAAAGTGCGGCCAAATCCTTATCGATCGCCGAAGCCGCCGCGGTGAGCGGCTGCGGGGCGGCACTTACACCCGCCGCGATCTCCGCATCACTCGGCACAAAGCGCGCGACGTCGGCGATGCGCCCACGATTCCGATCCGCGGCCGCCGGCGGGCCGAGGTTCTCGCGCGACGTCTCGCCCGCGCCGAGGTCGG
>CAZYWR010001154.1:0-2661 GCA_964651185.1 uncultured Polyangiales bacterium | reverse complement strand
TCGAGCTGGCGGTCGATACCATTTTCGATCGCGCGTTGCGCAGCGCGGCGCGGCTCGGCCTCGTGTACGAGAGCGAACGCGCGCGGCGCGCGCTGGTCACGCAGCACGCGGCGGCGCTGGCGCGGAGCATTCACGCAGAGGAGGCCGTGCTCGTGGAGCGCGCGGGCCCGCTGGCTCGGCTCGCCCGCGTGAGCGCCCGTGACGGGCGCGTGCTCGCCGCCTCGCAGTTCGCTTGGCTGAGCGTCGAAGACACCCAAGACGCCGAGCTCGCGCGGGCGCTCGACGCCTTGCTCGCAGGCCGCGTGGAGCTCGTGGCGGAGCGCGAAGACCCCGAAGCGCAGCGCACGGTCATCCTCTGGCCCTCGCCGGTCTGGAGCGCCTCGCAGACGTTGGCTGAGCGCGCCGTGGCCGAGGTGCTCGAAAAGAAGGGCCAGAAGGTGCTACGCGGTCAAGAGGCGCGCACGCGCATCGCAGAATCGACGGCGGCGCCCTGCCGGGAGCTCGCCTGCGCCGCGCGCCTCTTGCCTCTGCTCGGCGCGCGCGTCGCGCTGTCGCTGGCGATCACCGGGAGCGGCTCCGACGAGGCCGTGGCGCTCGACATGCTCGACGGCGACGCGCGGAGGGCCAGCGGCGAGGCGCCCGTCGAACACGGGGAGGTGGGGAGCGCAGCGCGCGTGGCGCTCGATCGCGCGCTGACCCACTGGCCCGCGGACACTCCGGCCTCGCTGCTCGTGACGGGCGCTCCGGCCGGCGCGAGCGTGCTCGTGAACGGAGCGCGCCGCGGATCGCTGCCGCTCGAGCTGCATCTGCCGGCCGGCGACTACGAGGTCGTCGTCGCGATGCGCGGCTACGAAAGTCGGCGCACGCGCACGCGCGTCCCCGACCGCGCGGTCGAACCGGTCCGGCTCGACGTGCAGCTGGCCCGCGCGCGGCCGCGCGCCCTGCGCCGTAGCTTGATCGGCGGTTCGCTGCTGACGGGCGCTGGCTTGGCGGCGCTCAGCGTGGCGCTCAGCTCGCTCGCGCGCACGGGCTGCGCGGAGCACGCGCCGGAGGGCGGCTGCACGCGGGAACGCGAGATCGATCGGCTCCCGTTCGCGCTCTGGACGAGCGCGGGAGCCCTGGCCGTGCTCGGCGGGGTGACCTGGCTCGTCGTGCCGCGCGTGCGCGCCAAGCGGGCCGGCGCGACGGGGACGGAGTTGGGGTTCGGCATCCAGGGCGTCTCGCTGCGCGGCCGCTTCTAGCGTGAGTTTCGTGCCCGGGGCAAAGTTGACCCCAGCGCGCGAACGTGTTGCTCAAAGGGAAGGAGACCCGTTCATGGCGAGACCCTTCTTCCTCTGGAGCCTTCTCTTCTGTTGCCTCGCAGCCCGGGCGACCTCTGCGCGGGCGGAGGCGGGCGCGCTCCTGCCCGTGCGCGCGGAAGCCTCGGTGTCCAAGCAAGACATCGCCACCGCGGAGCAGGCCATCTTTACTTATTTCGCGCAGTTTCCCGAGGCGATCCCGATCCTGCCGCCCGAGGAAGGCGTGCGCCGCGCAGGGGCCGCCTATCGCGAGTGCGGCGACGCGAGCTGCGGCAAGCGCTTCGCGCAGGGACTCGAGGTGGACTTCGCGGTGCTGGTGCGCCTGTTCACCCCCGAGCGGCCGGAAGACATCGGGAGCCTGAGCGTCAGCCTGATCTCGCCCGAAGGCTTTACCTACACGGGCAGCGTGACCATCGGCGCGGCCGGCGTGCACGCCGCCGCGACGCGGGCGATCGACATCGCACACGAGCGCATGATGCTCGGCCCGGGCCCCTGGCTGCGCATTACGGGTCCGAGCGGCAGCCGCGTGCGCATCGACGGTGGCGAGCTGCACGCCATCCCGTACCGCGGGAAGTACGCGCCCGGCCGTCACCGCGTGATCGCCGAGAGCCGATCGGGCAGCCTGCTTTACGACGCGGCCGTCACGCTGCCAGACGACCCCGGCCATCATGAGCTGCTCGAGCTCCGCGACGAGCCTGCGCTCCACGCCGAGCAAAAGCAAAAGCCCGCCCAAGAGAAGGGCCCGCTCGCGGCGCCGCCTCCCGCGCACGAGGAGGGCCGCTACTGGCAAGGACGGCGCAGCAAGTGGAACTACATCGTCGGCGTGCCGCTGGCCGCGGCGGGTCTGTTTTATACGATCGTAGGCAGTAGGCAGTACATCGAGCGCGGCGACTGCGCGCGCAAGATCGAAGGTCAGTGCCGCGAGGAGAAGACGGTCAACGCCGGCAGCGCGCTCGCGCTCGGTCTCGGCCTGGCGGGCGTCGCCGCCGGCGGCGTCATCTTGGGGCTCGGCGTCTTTCGCGAACGCGACCGCAGCCCGAGCGGTGCCCACTTGCAACTCGGCGGCAAGTTCTGATCGCGGCCTCGGGTCGCGCCCGTGCGCGCGCGCAGCGATCCGCGACGGGGGCCCGTTTCAGAGTGGCCGCCGGCGCCTTTTGACCATTTCTCCCGGTGCGCGCACGGAGTACGGTCCGCGCATGGCGAGCAGCACCGACGCGCCCGATCCCCCCATGGAAGATGGTCCCCAGCGCTCGCTCGACGACTCGAACACGGCGGGCCCCGCGGGTTCGCAGCCGCCGCCTTCGCGCGCGCGCAAGGTACTTCGACGGATCGCGCTGTGGTCGACGCTCGGCTTGGCCGGCCT
>CAZYWR010001153.1:0-3333 GCA_964651185.1 uncultured Polyangiales bacterium | reverse complement strand
CGGCTCTACCGCGTGCTCACTGATCGCGCGCTGTGCGAGCAACTCGGACGCGCCGGGCGCGCCAAAATGGAGCGCGAGTACGATCTGGACAAGCAGGTGCTCGAGCTCGAGCGCCGCTACGACGAAGCGATCGCCCTCGGCCCGAGTTGAGCGCGCAGCGCTAGCAGGTCATGCGGCGCTCGAGCGCCGTGATCGCCGCGCGGCGAGCGCCGATCAAGCCGAGCTCGGGCTCGTCGATCAATGCCAGGGGGATGGTCTCGAGCAGCTCGCGCATGCGGTGCTTGTCGAGAAAGGCGTCCACCAGCTCGCCGCGCTCGATGACTCGGCGCAGCTTGCGGGCGACGCCGCCCCATATGTAAAGCCCACCTCGAGGCAGGCTGCGCAGCGCCGTGTTGCCGAGCTCGGAACCGAGCAAATCTGCGAACACCGCGACCGCGGCGGCGCAACCGTCATCGAGGTCCTGCGCCCCGAGCCGGCCGATCACGGAGCTCGGGTCCTCTGCGCGTTCGATCTCGAGCTGCGCGCTCCCCGGCGCGAGCCCCTCGTGGACGACGAATTGGTAGAGCGCATGCAGTCCGGGCCCGGAGAGGACGTGCTCGACCGCGACGTGCTCGTGGCGTTCGCTCAGGAAGTCCAACAAGCGCCGCTCGATGGCGTTGCGCGGCGCGAAGCCCGCATGTCCGCTCTCCGTGGGAAACGCGCGCGCGCCGGTGCCGGTGGGGCTGGCATCCGGGATCAGGAAGGCGCGTCCGAGGCCCGTACCGACGGCGACGAGCTCGACGAGCCCTCCGGCTTCGAACGCGCCGCGCTGGAGCCAGACCATGCGCTCCGGCATGACGGCAGGCACGCCCAGCACGGCGATCTCCAAGTCATTGAGCAGCCGGCAATAGGGCGTGCCGCAGATGTGGGCGAGCTCGCGCACGTCTACGACCCACGGCAGGTTGGTCGTGTGGGAAATGCCGTGGAGCACGGGGCCGGCTACGCCGAAGGCAGCGCAGTCCACCCGCTCTCCGCGCAGGAACTCGCCGAGGATCGGCACGAGCCCGGAGAACGCGCGGCTCTCGAACTCGTGGGCGCGCTCCACCCGCAGCTCGTCCGCCGCCTCGCCCTGGTACAGGCTCAGCGCTGTCTTGGTCCCTCCGACATCGGCTGCAAGTACTCGGATCATCGCAAAAATAGGTGGTACGCGGGGTTGTCGGTCTCTTCGACGTACGGGTAGTCGAGTTCCTTCAAAAAGCGCCCGAACTCGTCGTTCTGGCTCTCGGGCACCTGCATGCCCGCGAGCACGCGCCCGAAGGCGGCTCCATGATTCCGGTAGTGGAACAGGCTGATGTTCCAGCGTCCGCCCATCTTCGTCAAAAACTGGAGCAGGGCGCCCGGACGCTCGGGGAACTCGAAGCGAAAAAGCCGCTCGTTCGCCGCGGCGGAGCGTCCGCCCACCATGAAGCGTGTGTGCAGCTTCGCCATCTCGTTGTGGGTCATGTCGACGACCGGCAGGGAGGCCGCGCGCAGTCGTTCGAGGATCTCGCGCCGCTCTTGGGCACCGTGGCTGATCGCGACGCCCACGAAGATGTGGGCGTCGTCGTCGCCGCCGTAGCGGTAGTTGAACTCAGTCACCGAGAGCTTGCCGAGCACCTGACAAAAATTGCGGAATGCCCCCGGACGCTCGGGGATGGTCACGGCGAACAGGGCTTCGCGCTGCTCGCCGATCTCGGCGCGCTCGGCCACGTGGCGCAGGCGATCGAAGTTCATGTTGGCGCCGCTGTTGATGGCGATCAGCGTCTCGCCCGTGGCGCCCGTGCGTTCGACGTAGGCCTTCAGGCCGGCCAGCGCGAGCGCCCCAGCCGGCTCCGTGATCGAGCGGGTCTCGTCGAAGATGTCTTTGATGGCCGCACAGATCGCGTCGGCGTCGGCCACCAGAACGTCGTCGACGCATTGGCGCGCGATGCGGAAGGTCTCTTCGCCGATCTGGCGCACGGCGACGCCGTCCGCGAAGATGCCCACCTGCGGCAGGCGCACGCGCTCGCCCGCGTCGAGCGCAGCGCGCAGACAGGCCGCGTCGCTCGGCTCCACGCCGATCACGCGGATCTCCGGGTAGAGGTGCTTGAGGTAGGTGGCGACCCCGGCGATCAATCCCCCGCCGCCCACGGGCACGAACACGGCGTCGATCGGGCCCCGATGCTGGCGCAGGATTTCCATCGCGATCGTGCCCTGGCCGGCGATCACATCGGGATCGTCATAGGGATGCACGAACGTGAGCCCCTGTTCCGTCTCGAGCCAGCGCGCGTGCAGGTAGGCGTCGTCGTAGGTGTCGCCGTAAAGTACGGCCTCCGCGCCGAGCGCGCGCACGGCATTCACCTTGATGGGCGGCGTCGTGACCGGCATCACGATCACGGCGCGCAGACCTATGCGCTGGGCCGCGAGCGCCACGCCCTGCGCGTGGTTGCCGGCGGAGGCTGCGATCACGCCCCGGCGGCGTTCGTCCGGGGAGAGCTGGGAAATCTTGTTGTATGCCCCACGAAGCTTGAACGAGAAGACTTGCTGGAGGTCTTCACGCTTCAGGAACACCTGGTTCCCGAGTCGTGCGGACAGCCGCGGCGCGTGCTCGAGCGGGCTCTCGATCGCCACGTCGTAGACGCGCGCGCGCAAGATTCGCTCGAGATAACCGATGTCGCCCATGGTCCGAACGTACCTGGGCCGGGCCGCTCCCGCCAGGATCGGCTCAAACCTGCGGACGCGCGCTCGGCAGGCTGTAGCTGCCGGTCACGTGCGCCACCAGCGTGGGGTCGTCGCCGGCGCGCAGCTTCACCTCCACGACGGCGAGCTTGCCGCCGAGCTTGAGCAGACTGGCCTCGGCGAATACATCGGCCAAGCGCCCTTTGCTCAGGAAGTTCATATTGAGGTTGGCGGTCACGGCCATGACGACGGGGCCTAGGTGCGCGAGTACGAGCGCGTACATCGCCAGATCGGCGGCGGTGAAGAGCGCCGGTCCCGAGAGCACGTCGCCCGGGCGCACCATCCATTTTCGGAAGGGCATGCGCATGCGCAGAAAGCCGGGCCGTAGCTCCTCGATGGACAAGTACTTGGGCTCTCGCTCGAAGCCGCCGGTGATGAGCTGCTCCACCTGCGCCGCGCTCAACTTCAACTCCATGGACCGCTCCCGCTTCGCCGCCTTCGTTCGCACGCGCCAGCTGCGCGCTCGGACATGACTCGCTCGCGCGCGCCTCGGCTCACGGCGCGATCAGGGCCGGCAGCCGGATATGCAGGCGCAGCGCGCCGTCGGCGACCGCGAGGCCGGTGAGCTCGAGCACGTCGAACAGCTGCGAGAGGCCA
>CAZYWR010001152.1:0-2384 GCA_964651185.1 uncultured Polyangiales bacterium | reverse complement strand
CCCTGCGCGAGTTCGAGCGGCACGGCGCGCGCGTGCGCGAGCTCGGCGGTCCGCAGATCCGGCAGGCCTGCGAAGCTGCCCTGCGCGCCGTACAGAGCTTTTGCCGGCGCGCCGCGCGCGGAGCCGCGCGCGTGCCGCGGGCGGTCCCGCCGCTGCGGGCGAGCGAGCAGGCGGCGCTCGGCTCGGGGGCGCGGCGCGTCCACACCGGGCCGCATTGGGTCTTCGAGGAACATGCGGACCGCCGCTTGGCGGTGCTCCGGCGCACGCCGCTTCCGGTGCTCTCGCTGTGCGAGCTCGCCCAGGAGAACGAGCAGGTGTTGGCGGCGCTGCGGCCCGAGCATCGCGCGTACGGGCTCGTGGTCGACACACGTCAGGCGAAGCTGCGCAACGACGCGGGTTTCGAAGACGCGATGGCAAAGCTACGGCGCGAGCTCACGGGCCATTTCCGGCGCACGGCCGTATTGCTCGAAAGCCGGATCGGCGAGCTGCAGGTGAGCCGCATCGAACGCGACGAGCGCCGCCACGCGATCGCGACGCGCAGCGAGAGCACGGCGTTCAAGTTCGCCCAAGGCGAGCAATAGCTCACCGGTCCTGTGGCGTGCGCCTGGCGCGAGCGCGCGGGGCGCTTCCGGAGCGTCGCCCTTACGAGCAGGTGTTCGCCGCGCCGGGGCTGGGCGGCGAGAGCCGGAAGTCGACCGAGCCGTCGTTCGTGTCGAAGCCGTCCGGGCAGCGCGCGAGCGCGTTTTGGTCGTCGTCCGCGACGGTGAACCCTCCTTCGCTCGCGCCCGCGACATCGCCCGCGTAGGCGACCGCGTCGATCACATGATCGGCGTTCACGAGGCGCACGCCGTCGGGGCCGTTTTGCAGGCCGCTCGCGTTCAGCGCGACACTCGCGACCCCGGAGGGCAGCGCCGCCAGCACGTTCTCGTCCCCGAGCACGAGGCGTTGGCCCGCCGCCAACGCGGGCGCCGCGTCGGCGAGTGAATAGTGCCCGTACACCTTCCCGTCGTTGCCGTTGACCAGCTCGAGCGTGAGGCCCGCGAGCGAGGCTGCGCAGGCGCCGGGATTGAGCAGCTCGATGAACTCGCTCTCGTCCGTGCCCTGCTGCGCGTAGTCTATCTCGTTGATGCGCAGGCCGAGCGCGCACGCATCGCTGCCGTCCGTGCCGGCATCGACACCGCCGATCTCGATGCCGACCTTCAAGGTGCCCGGACCGAGGTCCGCGCTCTGGCCGCCCGCGAGCTCGAAGCGAAACACCACGCGGGCCGTTTCGCCGGCCCGGATCGAGACCGGCGCCGGGTTCTCACTGAGCAATCGTGCGCTCACGGGCGCGCTGCCCGCGTCGCCCAGCGGGACCAGCTGAAAGCCGTCGAGCAAGGTCAGACGATAGGCGCCGGCCGGCAGGTCGAGCGCCATCTCGTCCTGGTCGTCGGCGGCGAACTCGCGCGCGCTCGGGCCCTCGAGCATGAAGTGCGCATTGCTGAGGCGATAGCGAACGCCGCCCGCTTGCGTGGTAAGCCCGAGCGCGAGCTGGCCGAGCGCGCCGTCCGACTGCGGCGACGCGCACGCGGCGAGCAGCGCCGAGAGCATGGCTCCGAGCGCTGAGATCCCGCGAGGGGAAGCGAGAAGCGAGCGCGCGAGGAGACGCGCCGAACGAGCGAGCGCGAACGGGCGCAGCGCGCGTGGGAAGGTTCGGGCCCGAAATGGAGACACGTGCATGGTCAGCTCCTGGTGTGGGTACGGGGCCGCTCGGAGCAGGCCGCGCGCCGCGTGCGCAGCGCGCGATTTCGCCGCCTTGCCGGCGTGCCCTGGCGGCGCCGTCGGGCCCTCGGCGGCGGGCCTTCGTGCTAGGGTCGCGCGCGTGTCCATCGACTTTTCGGTCGTCCGCGCACAGGGCCTGGTCAAGATGTTCGGGCCCACGCGCGCACTGGCGGGCGTCGACCTCGAGCTCACGGCGGGCTGTGTCACGGTGATCGAGGGCCCGAACGGCGCCGGCAAGAGCACGCTGCTCGAGCTGCTGTCGCTGCTCGGCCGGCCGACGCGCGGCAGCCTGCGTTTCGGCGATCACGACGCCTGGCGCGAGCGCCAGCGCCTGCGCGCGCGTTTGGGCGTGCTCGCGCACGCGCCGATGCTCTATCCCGATCTGAGCGGTCGCGAGAACCTGATCCTGTTCGCCCATATGTACGGCGTGGCGCGCGCGCGCGTGGGCGCGCTCGGCGAGCGCTTCGAGGCGACCGGCTTCTGGCAGCGGCCGACGCGCACCTATTCGCGCGGCCAGCTGCAGCGTGTGGCGCTCGCCCGCGCGCTCTTGCACGAGCCTCGTCTGGTGCTGCTCGACGAGCCCAGCACCGGGCTCGACCAGCGCTCGACCGAACGGCTGATCG
>CAZYWR010001151.1:0-7165 GCA_964651185.1 uncultured Polyangiales bacterium | reverse complement strand
GCAGGTGCTCACGCTGGTCGCCAACTCGAGCATCGACTTCTATGCGACCAATTTCCTCCAGCTCAACCTCGACCCGACGCGCGGCATGCTGCAGTCGCGCATGCTCGGTTGCTCGGGCATCACCACCCGCGGGATCAGCTTCGCCACCACGGGCGCCGACGCCCACACGCAGTATTGGTACCTCGACAACGGCGTGCCCAGCGTGACCGTGACCGAGACCAACGTCCTCGGCGCGGGCGGCACCTTCAACGTACCACCCGGCTATCAGACGGTGACCGCGACGAGAGTGAGCGACGGGGTGACGGTGGGCCGCACGAATGCGCCAGTGCAAGCGGGCTTCATGACCATCATCGTCTTCGAGCCGCTCTCGCAGTAAGAGAGCTCTCAGTTCGCGCGGAAGCCACACCGGCATCCGGCGCACGTCTGCGGCCTGGGCAATTCGCGTGCTTTGCGTGCACGAGGCCGCAAGGCGCCGGCTCATGCCGACTGAGCGAGCGCGACCGCGTCAGGACCCGCCGGGAAACGGAGCCTCCCCGACGAGTCGTTACGCGCGACGGCTAGCGGGTCTCGTGGCTCGACGAGCGATCTCGCGTGGGCGGCGCCCGTGGCTCACTAGCGACGTTGACACGGCGTGGCGATCCGACCGTTGATGGTCATACCGATCAGTGGTATCTCGTATGACTAGAGGGTGTGACCATGACTGTCGTCAAGCGGACCTGTTCCTTCGATGAAGACGCCTGGGCCTACGCGGAGCAACGCGCCAAGCGGCTCAAGAAGAGCGTCTCGGCCGTGGTCAGCGAAGTGTTGCTGGAGCAGCGCCGCTTCGACGCTAGAACGCGGATCCTCGAGGAGTACGGCAACGATGCCGACTTGAGTGACGAGGCGCTCGAAAAAGTCGCGCGCAAGCTCGGTCGATGAGCCCGACGCGCAAACGGGCGCCGCGCAAGCGAACGCACGCTCCCAGCCCCCCACGCTCAACGCGTGGCGCCACCTTCGACACCGGCATGCTGATCGCGCTCCAAGGACGCAATCAGTTCGCGCTGCAGTGCTTGGCGCTGCTCCGCAATCAGCGCGCCCGCATCACCATCCCGTCCACCGTGGTCGCCGAGTTTTGGCGAGGAGAGGGGCGCCGACTGCTGGAGGTCGGCGAGATCGAACCTCTGACCCCGCGTCTCGCCGAAGCTGCTGGCGAGCTGCTCGCCGCTACGCGACGCGCCAACGCCATCGATGCGACGGTGGTCGCCTCGGCCGCCCAGCGCGGGGATCAGGTGTTCACCAAGGACGAGGGCGACCTCGAAGTGCTGGCCGCCCAGGTCGAAGACGTCGACGTGGTGCGCGTTTAGCCGCGCGCCTTTCGGCGCAGGACGCTGCTCCGCCAGTACGGTGGAGGCGATCATCGGAGAGCGCGGCGTTCGATCGCGCGGAACGCGATCGCCGCGCCGACAGGCAGCGTGTGCTGACGAGCCGAAGTAGGCGGGCGCGGAGCTTTCGTAGGGCACGCGCGCCCCGCGTGATCGCGCGTAGGGCGGCGACGCGGGCGCACCGCCCTACGAAAGCCCATTTCCGCCGCCGTTCGAGCGATCGTTACGAGGAACGCCGTCCACGATCGCGAGGCACGATCCGAGGACCGCGGCGGAAGCGGGAATGATCACGGTGGCTGTCCGCCAAGAGGGGTGGATCGGCCGCGCGTTCCAAGATCGGTTCCCCGCGGCTCCGGAAGATCGCTTCGGAGGCAAACCCACGCCTCGCAACCCCGTTGCCTCGCAAGACCGCGTGGACTGCTACGCTGGCCTCATGACGTTCCCGCTCAAGGGCCTGGTACAGGGCAACACCGTCGTGCTGGATGAGTTGGTCCCGCCGCTCGAGGGGAAGCGGGTGCTCGTCGTGCTCGAACCCGTGGACGAACCCGAGTTGATCGGTGCGCCGCAGAACCTGGAGGCCTGGCGCCACTGGCTTACGAGTGGCCCGCGGGGCCCATCGAGGACGAGGGCGAGCCCGAGTTTCCGTGATCGCGCGCGGAGACATTCGCTGGTTTCGGTCGCGTCGCTCGACAAAAGGCGGCCCGTGCTCGTACTCGGGCGGCCTGACGTGCTTCCATCGCTGTCGCAGATTCCCGTGATCCCGCTCTCATGCCCGCCGTTCGCGCGGCGCTTGTCGATGTCCTTGGGCTCGCGTAAGAGGCCGCGCAACGACAACTCGCCCACCGAGCGTCTCTTCCAAACGTCGCCAAGCTAGCGCGGTAGTTTCGCTCGCTTCGAGCTGCGCGGGGAACGGCCCCCGTGTGGCCCGTCGCTATGGCAACCGCCCCACGGCTGTCGGTTGATACGCTACAGTGTCGGTGCCCCGGTACCCCAGCAGACAAACGCACCGTCGGTTCTGATCGCGCACGCGTGACTGCCTAAAGCGATACTGGAGTATACGCCGGTAACCTCCGTCGTAGTCATTGTCGACCCTGACTCCTGGGCGTGTTGCACCTTGGAAGCGCCTGGACCGGAGAGAGCCAGGCCAAAGCACTTGGCGTCGCGAGCAGAGTTGACGTCACAGCAGCCGGCGACCCCGCAGGCAAGATCCGTCGCAGTTTCTTAGGTGCGAGCACGGACAAGCTCTGATGACCATTTCTCTTCTGTAACAACGGCATCTCAGTGGTTGCATGCAACGTGCGTCCTCGGAGGTGATAGCTGCATTGTCTGCCATGAAGTCAGCCAGTGCATGTCACTGCGGATCGATATGTTCTCGAGCGGAAGCACTTGTGAGACCGCCTCGCCGTCGGGGAACATTAAGGAGCCACGAAGTTGCGTGGAGTGGGAGTTGTTCATTGGAGTCTACTGTTGTTGTAGCGGTCGTGATTGGTGGTCTTGTCTTCGCGTCCGTCGTCGCACTCTGGCTTCGGATTGGAGCGATCGTTGCCGCTCCCACGAATACGAGCCCGGAGACGGCAGCTGCCCTCCGCGCACAGTTGGATGCAGCGTTGAACACCGCGCGTGTCCACGAACAGCAGGTCGGCATCACCCGTGCGGAGCGAGACGCCGCGAACAAGCAGCTACAGGAAGAGCGTGCGCAAGCGGAGGCGAGGCTCTCGACTCTCCGGCGAGAGTGCAGCCTTGAGGCTGCGCGCCTCCGCGAGGCGAAGGACGCGACCGACCGCAATCTCGCCGAGCTTGCGAGCACGCTGCGGGGCGCTCAGACCAAGGCGGAGCACGTATCTCGCGCCGCGGAAGAATATCGTGCGACCATCGCTCGTACCGACGACGAGCTTAGGGCGATGGCCTCGGCGCTCGGGGAAGCGCGCGAGCAGAACTCCGCGCGCGAGCAACAGCTTGTAGAGTTGAGGAAGTTGGAGAGCGCGCAGCTCGAGCTGAAGCGCGAGTGCGAGGGCCTTCGCGACCGCGAGAAGCAGGCACGAGAGCGCACAGCCGCCCTGGAGGCGAAGCTGAGCCTGCTCGATGCGACAACCCGGGCCGTGGAGGAAGGCGCTGCGGTGCAGGCACGACTTCGAAGCGAACTCAGCACGGCCAAAGAACAGATCTCGTCTCAGGTCCAGCAGATCGGCGAGTTGAAGAAGCGAGAGGTCGAGTTGCGTGAGGTGCGCGCAGAGATGAGCGCGCTGCATGCCGCGCAGCTGGAGCGAACGGAGCACATCGCGACGCTCGAGGCGCACCTCGAGCAAGAGCGAAAGAGCTCCGATGACAAGCTACGACTGCAGAGAGAGCTCCACGCCGAACTGGAAACCAAGTTCGCCGGTCTGGCAGCCCAGGTTCTCGAACGGAATTCGGAAAGGTTCGAGGGGCAAACCAAGCAGCGGCTGAACGAGATGACCGAAGCCCTTGGCAAGCAGGTCAAGGAGCTGCAGAGCAAGGTCGAGCAGACACACAACCAGGACGCGCAAGACAGAGTCGCTCTGCGCATGCACCTGCAGAACGTGGTGGAAACGAGCCGTCGCCTCGACGCTGACGCGGTGAATCTAACGCGCGCCCTCACAACAGACCGGAAAGTGCAGGGTGCGTGGGGGGAGCTCGTGCTGGAGCGAATCCTTGAGCAGTGCGGGCTTCGCGAGGGCACGGAGTACGAGAAGCAGGTCGTCCTTACCAATGACGAGGAGACCAAGCTCCGGCCAGATGTTGTCGTGCAGCTGCCTGGTCAGCGCTCCGTTGTGATCGATTCGAAGGTATCCCTGGCTGCATACAATGAGAGTGTATGCGCGGAGGACGACGTCCTCGCAGCGGAAGCCCTCTCTCGACACGTCACGTCGATTCGCAACCACATGAAGGGTCTTGCGGCGAAGGACTACTGGCGCTTGAACGGATTGGACACGGGCGACTACGTCCTCATGTTCCTCCCTATCGAGTCCGCGTTCGGGGATGCGCTACGAGCGGCGCCCGATCTCTTCGAAGAGGCCTTCCGCGACCACATCATACTCACGTCGCCCACGACGCTGCTGGCGACGCTCCGAACGATTGAGCACACCTGGCGAGTCGAGCGGCAAAACGCCACCGCGAAGAGCATCGTCGACCAGGCGGGCAAGCTGTACGACAAGCTCGTCGGTTTTGTCGGTGACCTGGAGAAGGTCGGGTCCAGCTTGGAATCCGCGCGCCGTGCATACGATGGCGCGTTCAACAAGTTCAGCTCAGGCAAGGGTAACCTGGTCGGCCAGGCAGACAGGATTCGGCAGCTCGGCGTCAAGCTCAAGAAGACGCTGCCCGCGGAACTTGTCGATCAGGCGCGCATCGGTGACGTGACATGGCCGACTGAGCAGGAGAACGACGCCGGTGAGCCGCTGCTGGCCGACGAGATCGACGCCGCGTAGGAAGGTCGGCGACCGTCTAGCGGTTCGCGCCGATGATCTGTCCAAGTGTGCGCTGGAATTTCGGCGCGTCTTCCTCTTGTCGCTCACGCTCGTCGGCTTCGCGTTGCATGGCTGCACGTTTCGCAGCACGGCGCGCTCGCCAGCGGGGCGTTCCACGAATCTCGCGCCGTGGCCATCGGCGTGGCTTTGAAGGCGCCGAGAGCCCCACGCGCAGCTCGCGCGCTCGTGGACGGTGGCCCAGCTGGCGAAAAGCGCGGCGCTCTCGCGCTCGACCTTCTTCGAGCGTTTCACGCGGACCGTGGGGATCCCGCCGATGGAGTACCTGCTCGCCTGGCGCATGGCGGTTGCGAGGACCTGCTGCGCCGCCACGAGTAGGGAATTGCCGAGGTCGCCGAGCGCGTCGGCTACGGCTCGGCCAGCACCTTAGCACCGCATTCAGCCGGCACGTAGGCCCGCCGCCGGGACGTTACGCGCGGACGGGCTTGCAGGTCTCGTGGCTCGCCGAGCGATCTCGCGTGGTCGGCGCGCGTGGCGGCCATCCGGGTGCGCGCTATTTTGGGACATGCTCTCGAGTCAGCTCAGTCTGTTCGGCCGTGAGCAGCCCAGCTTCGACGCGGCTTTCCACAAACTCGAGCGCGACGAGCTCGGACGCGGCGCTTGGCTCGACTACGCGCCCGGTTGGGTCGACGGACACGCGTCGCTGTTCGACACGCTGCTCGCAACCATGCAGTGGCGGGCCGCGGAAGACGAGATGTACGACCGCATCGTGCAGGTGCCGCGCCTGTTCGCGGTCGTTCCGCGGGACGGATCGGGACCCGCGCTGCTCGAGGAGATGCGGCTCGCGCTGTCGCAGCGCTATGGGGAGACGTTCACGCGCGTGAGCTTCGCGCTCTATCGGCACGGCCAAGACAGCGTGGCCTGGCACGGCGACCGCGTCGCACGGAAGATGCCGAATGCGCTGGTGGCGACTGTCTCGGTCGGGGCGCCGCGTCGTTTTCTGCTGCGGCGCTACGGCGGAGGTGCACGTGTGCGCGCGCTCCATCTGGGCTGGGGCGATCTCTTGGTCATGGGCGGCAGCTGTCAGCGGACCTTCCAGCACGCAGTGCCCAAGGTCGCCCGGGCGGCGCCCCGCATCGCGATCATGTTTCGCCCCGACTGGCCGGAGCTGTAAGACGCGCGGCCTCGGGACCGGCGCGCATCCGAGCGCTATAAGGCGCGCGGGAGAGCGGAGTAGGTCGTATGAACCGGTATTGGAGCCCGATCGTGGCGCGCCTGCACCCGTACGTGCCCGGGGAGCAGCCGAACGAGCCGAACCTGGTGAAGCTCAACACCAACGAGTGTCCGTACGGCCCCTCGCCGCGCGTGATCGCGGCGCTCTCGGCCGAGATCGGCGAGCGCTTGCGCCTGTATCCGAACCCGGAGTCGGATCCGTTGTGCGAGGTGATCGCGCGCGTGCACGGCGTTCCGCGCAGCCACGTGTTCGTCGGCAACGGCTCCGACGAGGTGCTGGCGCACGCGTTTCACGGGCTCTTTCAGCACGCTGCGCCCGTGCTCTTCCCGGACGTGACCTACAGCTTCTATCCGACCTACTGCGAGCTCTATCAGATCGCCTTTCAGCTCGTGCCGCTGACCGCGCGCTTCGAGATCGATCCGGCGCATTACCTGCGCCCGAACGGCGGCATCGTGTTCGCGAACCCGAACGCGCCGACCGGGCGCGCGCTCGCGCTTGCAGACGTGGAGCGCATGGTGCGCGCGAGTGACCGGGTCGTGCTGGTGGATGAGGCCTACGTCGATTTCGGCGGTGAGTCGGCGATCCCGCTGGTGGCGCGCTACGAGAACTTGCTCGTGGTGCAGACGTTCTCGAAGTCGCGCGCGCTGGCGGGCCTGCGGGTGGGCTTCGCGATCGGGCAGCCGCACCTGATCGAGGCGCTGGTGCGCGTAAAGAACAGCTTCAACTCGTACCCGATCGATCGCCTCGCCTCGGCGGCCGCGATCGCGGCGCTCGAGGATAGCGCCTGGTTCGAGGACAACCGGCGCCGCGTGATCGAGAGCCGTGAGTGGCTCGCGAAGGAGTTGGTGAGGCGCGACTTCGAGGTCCTCCCCTCCGCGACCAATTTCCTGGTCGCGCGCCATCCGCGGCACGAGGGCGCCGCGCTCGCCGCGGCGTTGCGGGCACGGCGCGTGCTCGTGCGCCACTTCAAGCAGCCGCGCGTCGAGCCATACTTGCGCGTCACGGTCGGTACGCCCGAGCAGTGTCAGGCCCTGATCGACGCGCTCGGCGCGATCCTATGAAGCGCGTTCAGCCCGCGCGTCCGCGCCGCAAGTTCTCGCTCAGCCACACCGGCGGCGAGACCGTGGTGG
>CAZYWR010001150.1:0-2215 GCA_964651185.1 uncultured Polyangiales bacterium | reverse complement strand
GAGAGCACGATCTCAGTGTGGTGCACCATCAAAAGCGGCGCGAGGGCCGCCGCGAAGAGCCCCTCGACCAGCACGCTCAACGTCAAGCGGATCGCGCCGCCGTGCGCGCGCCGCGCTTTGCCGTCGAGTAAGGTCGCCAGCAGGCCGAGCAGGCGCGGCCCGATCAGCGTCAGCGCGGTGGCCGCAGCGAGCACGACGGCCACTTGCGGCGCGACCAGCCCTCCGGTGGAGCCCGCAGCCAAGAGCGCGCCGAGCCCCAAGAACGCGAGCCAGGCGGGCCCCGCCAGATACGACGCCGCGCCCACCAGCATGTGCACGCGGCTCATCGGCTTGAGCCCTTCCGACACGAGGATGCGCAGGTGCTGCAGGTTGCCCTGACACCAACGGCGATCGCGCGCGACGTACTCGGGTAGGCTCTGCGGCAGTTCTTCCCAGCTGCCGCTCAGATCGTGCGCGATGCGCACCTCCCAGCCGGCACGGCAGAGCAGCGCCGCTTCGACGAAGTCGTGGCTGAGGATGTGTCCGCCGAGTGGCGGCTCGCCCTTGAGCACGGGCAGCGCGCAGCAGTCCAAGAAGGCGTCCACGCGGACCGCCGCGTTGTGGCCGTAGTAGTTGCCTTGCTCGGCCGCCCAGGTGGCGAGGCCGCGCGTGAACATCGGCCCGCTCACGCTGCCGGCGAACTGCTGCGCGCGCGCAAACAACGTGCTTCCGCGGTGTAGTTCGAGCGGCGCCTGCAAAAGGGCGAGGCGCGGCGACGCCTCCATGCGGCGCACCAGTTCCACGATCGTCTCGCCCCGCATCAGGCTGTCTGCGTCGAGGATCACGGCGTAGGTGTAGCGGTGGCCCCAGCGCTCGAAGAACTCGGCCAGGTTGCCGGCCTTCTGGCGCTCGTTCTTGGCCCGGCGCCGATAATAGACCGGGATCTGGCCCTCGGCGCTGCCGGCCGCGCGCCGAAACGCGCGCTCTTCCTCGGCCGCCTTCTCGGGATCGCGCGAGTCGCTGAGCACGAAGATCTCGAACGCGTCGCCGCCCGGCACGCTCGCGAGCGACTCGCGCATCGCCGCCAGCGCCGCGAATACGTGCTCCGGGTTCTCGTGATAGATGGGCATGACCAGCGCGCTGCGCGGCAGTTTGGTCAGCACCGTGGCGGGGGCAGGGCGCTTGAAGATACCGCGCACGAAGCCGAGCGCGGCCGTGAACAGCCCGATCGAGGCGAGCCCGAATAGGAAGGCAAACAGCGATGCCCAGATGAGCTCGGCGGCGCTCAGGCCGTCGCGGGCCAGCGCGCGCACGAGCGCGAGCGTGGCCGCGGCCGTCATCAGCATGGGCGCGCTCAGGCCGAAGGCCCAGCGCGGCGCGCGCATGGGCTTGAGCTCTTGGTCGCGGAACTGGTTGTGCGCGGGCGGACGCCCGGCGCGCGGATCGCCGAAGCTCGCCACGGCGGCCTGCGCCGCCGCGACGTCGCCCAGGAAGTGTTCGGGATGGCTCGACCAGAAGGCGCGCAGCCAGAGCGGGTCGATCGCGTCCGCGTCCTCGCCGAACAGCGCGTGCATGAACGCGCTCACACGCCGCTGCGCTTCCGCGATCGCCAGCTCCGCGCGCGGCTCGACCGCGACGTCGGCGCCGCGCACGCTCTCGACGATCTGCTCGGCCAAGGCGTCGACGCGCACGATGTCCGCCACGCCGAGCGCGTGCAGGTACTCCGCGACGCGGCGGATCGCGCGCGTCTGCGCGTCGATGATGGGCTCTCGCGTACGGACGCGGCTGGTCTGCTCGATGGAGCCGGTTAGCGCTTCGGTTGCCACAAGTAGCTCCAGGTTTCGGTGAGGACGTGGGAGGAGTCGCGCAGGACCGCACGAAGCTCGACATCGTCGCTCTGATCGCGGCTGACGTCGAGCACGGCGCGATAGCCGTGCGAGAACGGATTTTTCAAGAGCCGTTGGGCGGTCGAGCGCCCTCCAGCGATAGAGACGTCGAGCCGGGGCTCAGCATTCGGCGAATTCACCGGGACCTCCGCGAAATCGACGACGAACCGCCCGCGCTCCGGACCCGGTTCCGCATAGCGGGTGGCCACTACTTTCCCGAGAGGCAATGTGACCGGGAGGTCACGTCCGAAGTGGATACGGTAGCGCAGGCTAATTCCTCCCGGCGGGACTTGGTCCGGCACCCAGAGCGCCGCGATGTTGTCGTCACTCTCGAGTTGCGTGGCGATTTC
>CAZYWR010001149.1:0-16613 GCA_964651185.1 uncultured Polyangiales bacterium | reverse complement strand
CGGACGAGTCGAAGGCCATCGATCGCGACGCGGGCTCGAAGATCGTGATCTCGGCGAGCGGCATGGCCACGGGAGGCCGTGTACTGCATCACCTGCAGCGCTTCTTGCCAGAGGCGCAAAACACCGTGCTCCTGGTCGGCTACCAAGCGGCGGGCACGCGCGGCCGCACGCTCCTCGACGGCACGGACGAGCTCAAGATTCACGGCCAATACGTGCCCGTTCGCGCGAAAATCGCGCGCATCGACGGCCTCTCCGCGCACGCCGATTACGCCGAGCTGGTCGAGTGGTTGCGCCGGAGCGCCATCGCGCCCGGCAAGGTCTTCGTGACACACGGAGAGCCGGCCGCCGCCGACGCGATGCGTCGCAGGCTGCGAGACGCGTTCCAATGGGTCGCCGCGGTGCCCGAACATGGTGCGGGCTTCGACTTGGGATAAGCTCGCGCTTCGAAGCGTATGACACACTCAGGCGATCCCCGAACGCCGCCTCTGGCCTATCGAAACCAGCCCTTTCTGGACAGCGATCCCGGACGGCCTCTACGAATTCTGGCCGAGTACCTCGAGCCGTTCGAGCGCTTTCGCGCGGCCCAGATCCACGACACGGTCGTGTTCTTCGGCTCGGCACGGCTGCGCGAAGACGGCCCCCTCGGCCGCTACTATCGCGAAGCGCGCGAGCTGGCGCGGCGCCTTACCGAATGGTCGCGGACGCTGCCCGGCTGCCCTCGCTTCGCGGTCTGCACGGGCGGTGGCGGCGGGATCATGGAGGCCGCCAACCGCGGCGCGGCGGAGGCCGGCGGTCCCACGATCGGCCTCAACATCGGGTTGCCGCACGAGCAACGGCCGAACGCGTTCATCACGCCCGGGCTCTCGGTCGAGTTTCACTACTTCTTCATGCGCAAGCTTTGGTTCGCGCATCTCGCGCGCGCGCTCGTGGTCTTTCCGGGCGGCTTCGGCACGCTCGACGAGCTCACCGAGCTGCTCACCCTCTCACAAACCGGCAAGCTCGACCGCAAGATCTTCGTCGTGCTCTTCGGCTCCGACTACTGGCGCGAGGTGCTCAACTTCGACGCGCTCGTCCGCCACGGGATGATCGACCCGGCGGATCTCAAGCTGTTTCATTTCGCGGACGACACGGATCACGCACTGGCTTTGCTGCAGGCCCATCTGCCCAAAGAGCGGGCGGCGGTCGCACCCGCGTTCGCCAAATCGTGCACGTCAGAGACGAAAGACGCGAGCCCCGAGGTGGCTTAGAGCGAAGACGCGCGGTCCGCACGGGCGTCGGCGCGCGCATCACACGAATCGCCGGGGTCGCACGTCGCTTCGTCCTCTTCATCGTCTTCGGGGACATCGGACGACTCGTGCAGGTAGACCGAGTGGCAGCCGACGCAGGTCTTTGCCACGGCGGCGAACGCCTCGACCAACCGCTGGTCGTCGCGTCCCTTTGCCGCCGCCGCGAGCGCGCGCGCGTGGATCGCGAGCTCGTCTTGATGCGTAAAGAACGCGGGTGGGAGCAGCGCGTTGAGCGTCCCCTTTTCGCCAGGCGCGGGCCGACCGAGCGGGGGCTCGTCAGCGAGCGCCGAGGCGAGCATCTCGGTGACGCCGTAGTCGAGCAACACGACGCTCGCCATCAGCACCGTCATTTGCTCGCCGTGGCGCAGCATGCGGGCGTTCAGCATCTCGCGCGCCTCGGGCGGCAGGTCCTCGCGCGGCGGGAGATCGCTGGCTGGTTTGCGGTTCGGGAGCTCGCCGCCCGCGGCGGCCGCTGGCGGTGCAGGGGTCACCATGCGCGGCCCGCAGCCGAACGCCAGGGATGAGACGAGCAGCAGTGTCCTACGCATGGGCGTCACTCCTCGCCCCGGCGGGCGAGCAGCACCGGCCGCCGCGTCTGATGGAGCACCGACTCGGCGACCGACCCCAGTAAGGTCTTCGCGAGTCCGCTGCGCCCGTGCGTTCCGAGACAGAACAGGTCTGCGTTCAGGCGTTCGCCCGCTTGGCAGATCGCACCTGCGACGTCGTTCGAGGCGAGCAAGTGCACCCGCGTCGCCTTCGCGTGTTCGTCCGCGTCCACGGGAGCGAGCCGCGCGAGCCGGCCGAGCAGCTCGTGCTCCTCGGCCCCCTCGAGCGTGCTCGGCGCGAGCACGTCGCGCGCCGTGATCGTGTCGCCCTCCGTGCCCTGCACGTGCACGAGATGAACGGTTCCGCCGGGCTGAACCACCCCGTAGGCGAGCGCGATGGCGGCATCTCCGATGGCAGAGAAATCCGTGGCGGCCACCACGGTCTCGATGGGCTTCGTGACCCTGATTGGAGCGCCGGTACCAGCGGAGACGCACGCCACCGAGGTGCTCGCGTTCTCCAAGATCCCCCGCGAAACCGAGCCTTCCCACAGGCGACTTAGCGCGCTGCGCGCGTGCGAGCCGACCACGATGAGGTCCGCTTGCTCGTCGGCGGCGATGCGCGCGAGGCGCTCGGCGCGATTTCCGACGTGCGGCTCGAGGCGGATGCGCAGCGGGACGCCTCGCGCCGGCTCAAAGCGCGCCTGCAGCTCGCGCTCCAAGATCTCTGTCACGACCGGATCCGGCGTCAGGTAATCGCGTACTCCGAGCAGACCGAGGCGGTGAAACTCGTGGGGCGGCCAATACAGATGGACCCCCACGAGCTCGCACTCACCGTAGCGCGTAAGCTGATATGCCCAACGCGCCGCCAGGTTCGAGCTCTCGGAGAAATCGAGCGCGACCATGACACGCAGCGGCCGCGCCCCAGCCGTCCAAGCTTCGAAGGAGCGCTCGTCGCGAACGACCAGCACCGGCACATGCGAGCGTTGCGCCACTCGCTCCGCGTGGCTGCCGAGTTGCCAGCTGCTCGAAGGGCGCGCGCCGACGGCAGCGAGCACGATCAGCTCCGCCGATAGGCTCTGCGCGATTTGGATGATCTCATCGTCCGGCGGCCCCGCCGTGACGTGCGTCTGCACGTCGCGCGTGATGTCGCGCATGTCGTCGGCCTTGCGGTTCAGCTTCTCCGTCGCCCACCGCTCGAGCGAGTGACGCGGTTCGCCCTGCATTTGATCGAAGTTGATCTCCAGGGAGTGCACGAGATGAAGCGGCACCTTCATGCGCGCGGCGAGCCGCGCCGCGGCGCGCACGGCGCCCGAAGAGGGCTCGGAGAAGTCGGTAGCGCAGACGATGGACATAGCCGAGCTCGAGTGCAGGAGCCGCGCCAGCCGCCGAAGTCGACCGGATACGCCGTTCTTGTGGGCGGCGTGCGCGCGCGCTCGTCGCGATCGGAGCGCCTCACCGGCGCGCGCGCATAGATTGCATGGCCGCGGCACGAGCCGGCGCAAATGCTGCGCACTCCGCAATCTCGCGCAGGAGCGGGCTCAGCCCGACTCGCCATCGCCGCAGGCGGGGGCGTCGCGCCAGAGCTCGGGGCTCAGAACCGTCTGCTCCTCGACCTCCATGTCTTTGCGGATCGTCTCGACCAGCTGTCGCGCCACCTCGGCGAGCACAGGCCCGCTCGGCGCGGACGCGGCCAGATGGTCGAGCGCGGCTAGATAGCTGCGTACCACGCGCAGTTGATCCGCGTGTTCGGCGCGTAAGCGCTCTGCCCTCGCCGCGCCCCATGCATCGATACGTTCGAGCGCAGGGGCGAGCACGCGGTCTTCCAGCTCGATATGCGCGACCATGACCCTGCAGAGCAGGTGCGCGGCTTCGTAGGTGGACGCTCGGCCGGCCTCGTCGGGAGCTGCGCTCAGCGCGAGTCGCCGCGCGGTCTCTTCAACCCGTCCGAGCAGGCTGCGGATGTCGGCATGTTCCTTCAGGACCGCGGCGCGCACGGAGCTCGGCTCGCCGTGTTCGGACGCATGCGTTCGCGTTACATCGGACACGGGTCACCTCCTTTTCCCGCGCCATTCTGCCCGCCCCTTCAGCGCTAGCGGCGGGCCTTTTGCGCGGCCGCTAATGCCGCAGGCCTTCGCGCGCGCGCTCCAGGAGCACGCGCCGCTCCGCCGCGGCGATCACGCGCCGCGCCGCGCTCACCGCATCCGGGCTCACCGAGATGCTGGAAATGCCGAAGCGCACCAGGTGCTCAGCAAACTCGGGCCGATTGCTGGGGGCCTGTCCGCACAGCGACGCCCTGAGCCCGTGCTGGCGCGCCCCCGCGATGATGTGCGCGATCGCGTCGAGCACGGCGGGATCCGCCTCGTCGAACAGCTCGCTGCACAGCTCCGAGTCGCGATCGACCCCGAGCATCAGCTGCGTCAAGTCGTTCGACCCGATCGACACGCCATGGATGCCTAGCTTCGCGTACGTGGGAATCCAATAGACCACCGACGGAACCTCCGCCATGATCCATTTCTGCAGACTGCGGTGCCCGCCGAGCGCGCTCTTGGCGATGCGCGCGAGACACGTTTCAAGCTCCCAACGGGTGCGCACGAACGGGATCATCACGTGCAGATTCGGGCTCTCGGCGCGCACGCGCGCGAGCACTTCGAGCTCCAGATCGAACAGGACTGGGTCGCGGATGTAACGAAAGCACCCGCGGTACCCGATCATCGGATTTTCCTCGAGCGGTTCGTACTCGCTTCCGCCGGTCAGATCGCGGAACTCGTTGGTGCGAAAGTCGTGCGTGCGATAGATCACCGGACGCGTCCCGAAGGCGCGCGCGATTTGCAGGAGTCCGTCGCTCATCGCGGTCACGAACTCGCCGCTCCGGCCCTCCGCGATGAGCTTCTTCGGGTGCTGGCCGCCGAGCGCGTGCGTCATGAGAAACTCCGCGCGCAACAGCCCCACGCCGTCCACCGGGAGCGCCGCCACGGACTCCGCCTCCGAAGGCACCGCCAAGTTGACGTAAAGCTGCGTCGCGGTGGGCTCGTTCGCGAACTCCTCTGCGCGCCTCGCGCCCTGCGCCGCCGCGCCCAGCGGCTCCGCGGGGACGCTCGCGACCGCCTGGCGGCCTAGCCAGACCTTCCCTTTCTTCCCATCGACCGTCACCTGCTCGCCGTCGCGCAGCCGCTTGGTGGCGTCGCGCGTTCCGACGACGCACGGAATCCCGAGCTCGCGGCTCACGATCGCGGCATGGCAGGTCATGCCGCCGCCATCGGTCACGAGCGCCGCAGCCCTGCGCAACGTGGGCACCCAATCGGGCGAGGTCATCGCGGCGACCAGGACCTCTCCCTGCTTCAGCTTGTCTCCGTCGCGCGGCGAGGCGAGCACGCGCACCGATCCCGTGGCGATCCCGGGCGATGCGCCGAGCCCGGACAGCAGCTCGGCGGCGGGCTTTTGCTCGCCAGTTTCGTGCAGCGTCGTGATCGGACGCGACTGCAAGATGAACAGCTGTCCATCCTGGAAGGCCCATTCGATATCCTGCGGAGCGCCGTAGTGCTGCTCGATCGCCATGCCCATGCGCGCCACCGCGAGCAGCTGCTCATCGCTCAACACGCGCGCGTGCGCTTCGCCTTCGGTGAGCTGCACCTTTCGGTCGCCCTCGGGGCCGCGCACGAGCTTGTACGGCTTGAAGCCGAGCTTGACCTCGAGCAGCCGCGGCCCGTCCTTGCGAACGACGTAGTTGTCAGGAGCGACTTGTCCGCTCACCACCACCTCGCCGAGGCCGAACGCCGCCTCGATCACCACGCGCCCGCGATCGGAGGTCGAAGGGTCGGCGGTGAACATCACGCCCGCCGCGTCCGCGTCGATCATCTTCTGCACGACCACCGCGATCGCGGGCTGCTCTTCCATGCGCTGGCTCGCGCGGTACGCCATCACGCGCTGGCCCCAGACGCTCATCCAACAAGCGACCACTCGCTCGAGCAAGGCTTGCTCGCCCTGCACGTTCGTAAACGTCTCGTTCATGCCGGCGAACGAGGTGCCCGCGGTGTCCTCACTCGTCGCCGAGGAGCGCACGGCCACGCGCGTGCTCGCGCCGAGCTGGCGGTAAGCCGCCGCGATCGCCTGCCGGAGCTCGGCCGGCAGGCCCGCGCCTTGCACCGTCGCGCGCAGCGCCTCGGAGGCGCGGGCCAACGCCGCGGGATCGTCTGCATTCACGGAGCGCGCGAGCTCCTCGAGCCGCTTCGTCGCGCCGGCGACCTGCATCGCATGCCGATACGCGTCCGCCGTGATCACGTAGCCAGGGGGGACAGGAAAGCCGCCGCGCGTGAGCTCTCCCAGATTCGCGCCTTTGCCCCCAGCTTGAGGCGTATCCGTCTTGCGCAAGGCCGCGAACTCCGCGATGAAGCGCGTGTCGAAGGCGCTCGTCGAACTCGCGACAGCGATCAGACTGTTGGCGGTCATATCCGTTCTCCTCACGCTCCGGCGTGCACGTACATCCACTCGTCTCGAGTTTGCCTGAGGAGCTTCTGCAGCAGACGTGCCACCAGGCTGTATATGCGTGTTTCGGCCGCCTCAAGATCACTTTTCGTCTTAGCGCCGCGCATCGATGCTTGCACGAACGCAACGTTTGCGCGCGCGCGTCTCAACGCGTCGATCCCTTCGTCGTGAGGTGGCGCGTTGGAGCGCAGGCTCCGCGCTGGCCCGCCAGCCTGGCGCAAAACCTGCGCGTTCCGAGCCCGGCGGTCGCAGGAAATTCCGCCCTCGCACCCGCGCGCAGCGAAGAAACGAAACGAACTCGTCCAGCGCACGTTGGTCCGCTCCATGCAAGGTGCGTGGGATTCAGCCGCAAACGACGAGGTCGGCGATGCTTCAAGTCACGTTCAGGAACGTACTGCCGAGTGAAGGGCTCGTGGAGATCGCGCAACATGAGTATCGCCGTCTGCACGAGCGCGACACCGCGCGGGCCGGCCGAATCTCCTGTAACGTGACCATCGCCCACCGCAGCACCTCGGAAGCTCGTCGCAACAGCTTCCGGGTGCAGATCGAGATCCTGCGCGGGAAGGCCAAGGCGTGCAGCGCGGTGAGCGAAGGAGAGGACGTCCAGCTCGCGTTGAGAGCGGGCATGGCCGCGGCCGCCGGCTTGGCCTCGCTCGCCGTCGCGCCGCGGCCGATGGAAGCTTACGCGTGAAGCTCGCCCGGCGCCGGCTCGTGCGCGCTCGCGCGGCGGTATGACCTTTGCTCTGCGCGGGACATGGTCGCAGAAGCTGCCAGCGCCTCGAGCGCTTTGTCGAATGAGAAGTCTCTCCATGGGCTCATCGCGCGCGAGCTCCGGCGCAAGCGCCGCCGCATGCTGTTGTGGGCGAGCATCCTGAGCGGAGTCGCCTTGCTCGGCGCTGCGAGCGCGTGGCTTTTGCGGCCGAAGCCCGTCCCGCTCGCGGACCGTTTCCGTACTTTCGCCGTAGATCGCGGCGACATCGTGCGCGAGGTGCGCGCCACCGGCCACCTCGAAGCCGTCAGCACGGTGCAGGTCGGTGCGGAGATCTCAGGGCGCATCGAGACGGTAGAGGTCGACTACAACGATCGCGTGCAGGTCGGTCAGGTGCTGGCGCGCTTCGATCGCGCGGCGCTCGAGGCGCAGCTCGCCCAGATCGGCGCGACGCAGGCGGCCGCGCAGGCGACACTCGAACAAGCCAAGACCGACCGCGAGCGCACCGCGCGCGATCAACGGCGCACGGAGCAGCTGTTCGCGGCGCAAGGCGCGACCGAGGCCGCGCGCGACAACGCGAACGCGGCGCTGCGGCTGAACGAACAGCGCGTCTCCGCCGCAGAAGCCGAACTGCTCGCCCAACGCGCGGCCTATCAGCTGGCGAAGACCAACCTCGAGCACACGGTCATCCGTGCGCCGATCGACGGCGTGGTGATCACGCGCAACGTCGATCCCGGCCAGGTCGTCGCGTCGGTGCTGCAGACCCCGGTGCTGTTCACGGTCGCCGCCGACCTGCGCAAGATGCACGTGATCGCCGCCGTGGACGAAGCAGATATCGGCGAGGTCACGGTCGCCCAGCGCGCGCTCTTCACGGTCAACGCCTATCCGACGCGCACGTTTCAGGGCGTCGTCACGAAGGTACGCAACTCGCCCGAGATCGTGCAAGACGTCGTGACGTACGGCACCGAGGTCGAGGTCGACAACACCGACTTGGCGCTCAAGCCCGGCATGACGGCGTCGGTACGCGTGCGGACCGCGAGCGCGCACGACGTGCTGCGCGTCCCCGCCGTCGCGCTCGAGTTTACGCCTCCTGGTGAGCAGGCCGCGCCGGGACCGGCGCTGTGGCTCCTCGCGCAGAACGCGCTGCGACCCGTGACCGTGCGTCCTGGCGTGAGCGACGGCGAGCTGACGGAGATCGCGCCCGGCGCGCTCGCCGTCGGCCAGCGCGTGCTGGTCGAGCTGACGCCGGCGGGAAGGAGCGCGTATGGAATCGCGCACTGAACCGGCCCTGCTCTCGCTGCGCGGCGTGACCCAGGTCTACGGCGAGGGCGACGCGCAAGTGCGCGCGCTCGACGGCGTCGATCTCGACGTGCAGGCAGGTGAGTTCGTGGCGATCACCGGGCCGTCCGGCTCCGGCAAGTCGACGGTGATGAGCATCCTCGGCTGCCTCGAATTGCCGAGCGGCGGAGACTACCTGATCGAGGGGACGCCCGTGCAGGGGCTCATCTCCGACGTGCTCGCCGCCCTGCGCAACGAGCGCTTCGGCTTCGTGTTTCAGCAGTTCAACCTGCTCGCCCGCACGTCCGCGCTCGAGAACGTGGCGCTGCCGCTGCTCTACGCGCGCGTCTCCGGGCGCGAGCGCGAACGGCGAGCGCGTGAGGCGCTGGCCGCGGTGGGCTTGGCCGGGCGCGAGCAGGCGCGCTCCAACCAGCTGTCCGGCGGCCAGCAGCAGCGCGTCGCCATCGCGCGGGCCATCGTGAACGATCCGGAGATCCTGCTGGCCGACGAGCCGACCGGGAACCTCGACTCCAAAACGGGCACGGAGATCATGCAGCTCATCGTGCGCCTCAACCAGCAGTTCGGGATCACCGTGCTGATGGTCACGCACGACGCGAACTGCGCGGCGTACGCGCCGAGACAGGTTCGCGTCTCCGACGGGCGGATCGTGAGCGACCAACGCGAGGCGGCCTAGATGTTCCCGATTACGCTGTCGCTCGCGCTCTCTGCGTTGCTGCGCAACAAGCTGCGTTCGCTGCTGACCATGCTCGGCATCGTCATCGGCGTGGCCGCGGTGGTCCTCATGCAGTCGATGGGCCGCGGCGCGACCGCCTATATCGCCGAGGCCATCTCGGGGCTCGGCAGCAACATGCTGATCGTGATCCCGGGCAGCGTGCGCGGGATCCAGCAATCGTCGCTCGGCGCGCCCCTCTTCACGGCGGCCGATCTCGATGCGCTGCGCCGGCAGGCGCACGATGTCACGTTGATCTCGGCGGCCGGCAACCAGCTCAAGCGAGTGGTGGTCGGGCCGTATCACCGGACCGTGCCGATCGCGGGAGTGCAGCCCGCCTACTTCGCCATTCGCTCATGGCGCACCTCGAGCGGGCGCCTGACGACGTCCGAAGACGAGCGGCAGGCCGCGAGCGTCTGCTTGATCGGTCAGAGCGTGGCCGACGCGCTCTACCCTGGCCTCAGCCCGCTCGGCCGCGAGCTGCGCATCCAGCAGACCACCTGCCGCGTGGTCGGCGTGCTGGAAAAGAAGGGCGCGTCCTTCGGCATGGACCAGGACGACGTGGTGTTCATGCCCTACTCGACGTTCTCGCGGCGCCTCGTGGGCAACGATCGCATCGCCGCGCTCGTCGTGGCGGTGAGCTCCAAAGATCGCATCGAAGATGGGAAGCTGCAGATCGCGAGCGTGCTGCGCCGGCGGCGCCACGTGCTCCCCGGCGACGAGGACAACTTCGCGGTGCGCGACCCGCGCGAAATGCAGACGCTCCTGCAATCCGTGACCGGCATGCTGACCACGTTGCTCGCCGGCGTCGCGGCCGTCTCGTTGGTGGTCGGCGGGATCGGCATCATGAACATCATGTTGGTGTCGGTCACCGAACGCACGCGCGAGATCGGCGTGCGCTTGGCCGTCGGCGCGCGCACCAGCGACGTCCTGATGCAGTTTCTGGTCGAGGCCACCGCGCTGTCGACCGTAGGCGGCGCGCTCGGCGTGGGGCTCGGCCTGGTCGCGGCGATGGGCGTCGCGCGCGCCATCCACGAACCCTTCGAGATGCCCGGCTTTGCCATGCTGATCGCCTTCGGCGTATCGGCCTTGGTCGGCATCACCTTCGGCGTGGTGCCCGCGCGCAAAGCTGCGCGCCTGAACCCCTTGACGGCGCTGCGCTTCGAATAGCGGCCGCGCGCCGCGTTCATCGGCGCGCGGCGTCTGCTGCCTGGGTCGGTTCCTCTTTGCTGCGCACCTCTGCCCGCCGTTCACGCTTGCGAGCTCCGTTCAGGAGCCGCTCGACCTCTTCGTCCGAGGTCTGCGCAAAGCGCGCGTAGTGCGCGCCCACCGCGAAAAAAGCAGGGGGTTGCTCCAAGCATACGAGCTCGTCGACCTCGGCCTCGAGCTCCCGGCACGTGGCGGGCGCACCGACGGGCACGGCGACGACCAAACGAGCGACCCTGGCGCGCCGGAGCGCGCGTACCAGCGCGTGCATCGTGGCGCCGGTCGCTAGACCATCATCGATGAGGATGACGGTGCGGCCCTCGAGCTCGAGCGGCTGCCGGCCAGGGCGAAACAGGCGCTCCCGCCGGCGCGCTTCGGCGCTCTGTTCCGCGGTCACGCGCGCCAGATAGCCGTCGCTCACGTGCAGCGCGCGCACGATGTCGTCGTTGAGGTAGCGCGTGCCATCGGGGGTCACGGCGCCGATCGCGAGCTCCTCTTGCCCCGGAGCGCCGAGCTTGCGCGCGACCATGACGTCGAGCGGAAGCCCGAGCACCTTCGCAACCTGGTACGCGACCGGCACGCCTCCGCGCGGGACGCCGAGCACGAGCGCGTCCGAGCCGCGGTATTTCGAGAGCGCACGCGCCAGTTTGACGCCAGCGTCCTCACGGTCTTTGAACGGAGAGCCACCGCCGTTCGCTTCGTACGAACCGACCGCATCTTCGCGCGGCTCGAGCTCGCAGTCTGCCTCCGCGACCCTCATCGAGGGCGGAGCTCGCTCGCCTTCCTTCACGTGGCGGTTCAAGAAGTCGATCGTCCACACCGCCACTTGCTCGAGCGCTCCGGGCTCCTCGAACAGATGGCTCGCGCCGGGGATCACGCGCACTTCGCGTTCGCCGCGCAGCGCGCGGCAGGCGCGACGGTTGAGCGCGAGCACGTCTCCATCCAAGCTCCCTACCAAGAACAGCGCGGGCGCCTCCACGCGCGCGAGGAGCGCGTTCGAGACGAGGTCGGGCCGCCCTCCGCGTGCCACGATCGCCGCGACCTTCCCCGGACGTTCGCCCGCTGCGATCAGGGCGACGGCCGCGCCCGTGCTCGCCCCGAAGTAGACGATGGGCAGCCCGCGCGTGTCGGCGTCTCCCTCCGCCCAGCGCGTCGCGGCCAGCAAATGGTCTGCGAGCAAGGCGAGCGGGGGCTCGGGCATCTGTGGAGGCGCCAAGTCGACGAGCGCCGTCGCGTAGCCCGCCGCCTCCAGCTGGCTCGCGATGAAGCGGTTACGCGGGCTATGCCGGTTGCTTCCACTACCGTGCGCGAACAGAACGAGCGCCTTGGCGCCGAATGGGATCGCGAGCTGCCCGCGGAGGACCAAGCCATCCGGGCTCTCGAACTTGAGCGCGCGGACGCTGCTTCCCGTATCGATCATCTCCCGCCTCCTAGCCTATGATATGCGCACTGCGGGGGACCCGTTAACGGGTGGCAGCCGCATGCGGACTCCCATTGGCGTGAAACGTGCGTGACGTCTTCCTCGAGGGAACATGCCGCAACACCACGAGCTGCAGAGGAATGGGATCGATCATAGGCCACCTGAGGTCCACTGCCATCATGTCGACCAACCTACGCTATCGATCCGTTTCAGCGTGCCCCGCGCAGAGCTTTCGCCGCGTCTTCTGGACGCCTTCCGCGCCCTGTTCGCGGCGCTGACCTCTTTCGAGATCGAGCCCGCGGGCCCGGCGTTCGTCGCGCTGCACGGCACGAGCGAGCGGGGCGTGGAGCTGGAAGCTGGCGTTCCCGTCTCGGCGGGCGTGGCCGGGCACGGGAAAGCGACGCGCGGATCGATTCCCATGGGGCGTTACCTCGCGCTCCTGCGCGAGGGTGACGGGCCGACGTTGAGCTCGCTGTCGCACGGCGTTGCCGGCTGGCTGCAAAGTCAGCACGAGACTACGTGCGGTCCGATCTATGTGCACCTGCTCGAGCCCCCTGCCGAACGGCATCGGCCGCGCGTGTCGATTCAGCGCAGGATCATGGCCGGCACGCAGCCCGCGCCGCGCGAGCTGAGCGACGAAGAGCGCGACAGCTTGCGCGGCGTCTTGGACGCGCTCGCGCTGCTATCCGAGGACTCGAGCGGACCGGCACTGCCCAGCGCGGAGGACGCGCGCTGGTCGTAATGTTGGCACATCTGCTGCACGACCACGCGCATGACCGTCCACTCATCTCCAAGAACCTGGATCCTCGTCGCGAGCCGAACTGGCGCGCGCATCCTCGACGCCGAAGGCGGCGAGCTCTCGCTGGTCGAGACGATCGCGCACGAGGAGGGCCGCCTGCACAATCGCGATATCGACAGCGATCGCCAGGGCCGCGCGTTCTCGCGTACGACCGACGCGCGCCACGCTCTCAGCACCTCGGAGCCGCCCCATGAGCATATCGCGGTGTCGTTCGCGCGCACCCTCGCCGACAAGCTTCGTCATGGACGGCTCGCGGAGCGCTTCGGCCGGCTCGTCCTCGTCGCAGAACCGCACTTCCTCGGGCTCCTACGTGAAGCCCTCGACGAGACGACCGCGCGCTTGGTGATCGCGAGCGTAACGAAGGATCTGCACCCCTTGAAGCTGCACGAGCTGTCCGCGCACTTGCCGGATCTATCGCGACCGAGCCCGTAACGTTCGTTTTGGGACGCAAAGTTTGCGCGTCGCGAACGCGGCCGGTGCGCGCCGACGGGTTTGTTTTGCGCAGATTCGCCGACACGCGCAAATCCTTCGTCTGCCGTCGCGAGATGCGCTCCGACATGGTTGCGCCAGCGCGGCAAACATACGAAGGTCATAGTCAGGACTATCGAGTGTCGACATTTTCTTTTGTGAGCGCGACGCCCTCGCCATGGGTCGTGTTCGTGCTTGCCGCGAGGAGCGACACCGCCACGCTGTGCGCCTTACTCGCCGGCCTGCCGCCTGGCGCAGATTTCACGCTGGTGATCGTCGCCGTAGGCGGGCATACGGCCGAACTTCAGGGCGCGCTCGCCCCGCATACCGTACGGCCGGTGGTCGTCCCTGGCGATGGTCAGGAGCTCCGGCGCGGTGACGTGTACCTCATCTCGCAAGACCGTCGCGTCGTCGTCCATCGTGCACGCATGCGCTGCACGCAGCAGAGGCACCGGGAGCGAGCGCAGAATGCCGCGGATGTGTTCGCGCCGGCACGCGCGCTCTACGAGCCGCGCACCGCGAACCTCCGCGCTCTGTGCGTCGTCCTCGCCGGTGCGGCGGCGGAAGCCGCCTTGGATATGCGAGACGTGTCGAACCGCTTCGAGCGCATGTTCGTGCAGTCGGGATGGTACGCTTCGCTGCGGGCGAACCCGCTCACCGGAACGTGCGCGGAGCTCTTCCCGATGGAAACCATCGCGACGCGGCTGCTCGAGCTCGTACATGCGACCGCGGCCGGCCAGTCGGGCCCCGAGACAGCGGCCGCGAGCGAACAAGTGCTCGGAGTCTTGCAGGCCGTGCGTGCCCATACCGGGAGCGATTTTCATCGCTACAAGCGGCGCCTCATCGTGCGCCAGATCGAACGCCGCATGGAGCTGCAATGCGTGCGCGAGCTCGCCCATTACGAGCGGCTCGTGCGCGAGAGCCGCGCCGAAGCGGAGGCGCTCGTCTGCGATTTCTTGATCGGGGCGACCAGCTTCTTCCGCGATCGAGAGGTGTTCGATGTGCTGCGGGAGAGCGTCGAGCAGCTGATCGTCGGGGCACGCTCGGGCCAAGGGCCGATTCGCGTCTGGTCGTGCGGATGTGGCGCGGGACAGGAGGCGTACTCGCTGGCCATGATCTTCAACGAGAGCATGTTACGGCTGGGCAAACGGCTGGACGTGCGGATCATCGCGAGCGACCGCAACGCGCGCGCCATCGGCATCGCGCGCGCGGGGATCTACCCAGCCGAGATAGCGCCACAAATCCCTCCGGACCTGCTGCGCTCGTACTTTGCACGCGAGGGCGACGACTATCGCGCAGGCAAACAGCTGCGCGATATGCTGCTGTTCTCGGAGCACGATGTGCTCGCGGATCCACCTTACTCGCGGCTGGACTTGATCTCCTGCCGCAATCTGCTCGTCTACCTCGACGATCCTGCGCAAGAAGAGCTCCATCGAGTCTTTCATTGGGCGCTCAAGCCGCGGGGTCTGCTCCTGCTCGGGCCCGCCGAATTCATCGATGAAGCAAACGGGCTATACGAGCCGCTCGACGCGCGCGCGGGCCTGTTTCGTCGCAAGGACCTCCTGGTGTCGAGCCCGCGCCTGGCTGTCCCGAAGCGCGCGGCGGCCTCGCCGCCCACCGAGGCCCCGGGGCCGCGAGCGCAGTCCGCGCGCACGGCGGGGGTCGCGGCGCGCGCGGAAGAGGCGCTGCTGCGAGCGCTCGTCCCGTCGAGCGTCATCGTGGACCGCCGCGGCGACATCCTGCACGTGCACGGGCGAGTCGGCGCCTTTCTCGAGCTCGTGGCCGGGCCCCCGAGCATGAACGTGTTGCAGATGGCGCACGAAGATCTGCGCGACGCGCTCGTCAGCGCATTTTACGCCGCGCAGCTGCACGGGAAGGCCGTACGCCGGCTGGTCGCGCGCGATCGTTTTGTCGCTGGCGCCCGGCAGGTAGAGCTCGAAATCGTACCGATTCGCGACGCTGGCATCGAGCCCGCAACGCTGGTGATCGCGTTCCGCGAGCGGGAGATTCCGCATAGCGAGCCCCTCGCCGGGGACGAGGACGACGGCCTCCAGCTGGGCACCCACGCAGCGCATGACCTGCCCGCGGCAAACGAAGAGTGACCGAGAAGTCCTGCTGGCTTCAGACGGCAGCGTAAGCCAGATTTATGCCGGAAAGGATCTCACATGCCCTCCGCCCGCCAGCAGTCGGATGCTTGGTTCCGCGAATTGCGGGGCTGCGCCGAACACATCCTGCAGAGCAATGGGATCCGGC
Source organism: uncultured Polyangiales bacterium (assembly GCA_964651185.1). Taxonomy (GTDB): domain Bacteria; phylum Myxococcota_A; class Polyangia; order Polyangiales; family DASUME01; genus DASUME01. The sequence continues at coordinate 1,437 of CAZYWR010001149.1, read as the reverse complement.
GCGAGCGCGAGGCCACCCCTCTTCAGCGTGAGCTCGAGGTCTACGAAGTCGAGCTCGAGCTTCAGAACGAACAACTCGAAAAAGCGACACACCAGCTGCGCGAAGCGCGCGATTACTACGCGCGGTTATTCGACCACGCGCCCTTCGCGTACGTCACGCTGGGCCGCGCCGGTGCCGTGACCAACGCCAACGTCGCAGCCGCGGCGCTGCTCGGTCGCAGCCATGAGGAGCTCTTGGGCGCGGAGCTGTCGAGCTTTGCGAGCGCGAGCGACGCGCTGACCGTGCACCGCAGCCTGCTCGAGACCAGGACGCTGGGCGTGGCTCGGAAGACGCGCGCGCGGTTTCGCAATGCGCAGGGCCAAGAGCTCCTCCTGGAGTTGGAAATTCGCGCCGAGGCAGCGCGATCCGAGGGCGGCGACGACGGCGCTGCGCTGTTCGTCGGGTTGATCTCGTTGCCCGCGGGAGCTGAGCCGAAGTCGACGCGGGATCCGGGCAAGAGCGCCAGCCAGGGCTCATTCGTGGGCGGAGCTCCGAGGGACGCCTCCGCGGCCTCGGGCGGCACCGGCGTGCTGCTGGTCGACGACAGCTACGCGACCCGGCTCGCCATCGGCGAGGTATTGCGCGAGTACGGCCATGCGGTGCACGAGGCAGCCAGCTGCGCCGACCTAGACGTCGTGTGCGGCGCAATCGCCGAAGCGCCCGCGCTTGCGCTCATCGATTTCATGCTGCTCGACGGCCGCGGCGATGAAGTCGCCGCGCGCCTGCGCAGGCGCTGGCCAGCCATCTTCGTCCTCTACTTTTCCGCCTCAGAGCCCCGCGAAAGCCGCGCCTTCGAGGCCGCGCTTCTCGTCCCGCGCACCGCGTTGTTGTCGAAGCCGAGCGACCTCGACGCAGTCATCGAGGCCATCGAACTGCACCTGCAGTCCGCGCCCCGCATGACACCTCCGCCCTAACAGCAGCTCCCCCTCGTCCTCGTGCGCGACGTACTCATCCGCGTTCCCGACGCAGACTAGGGCCTCCCCCTAACGACCATGACGGAGCAGCCGGCTCTGCGGACCACGGCCTCCGCGACGCTCCCGAGTACCAGCCGGCTCAGCCCGCGCCGGTTGTGGGTGCCGAGCATGATCAAATCTGCGCCCAGCTCCTCCGCCGCGAGCTGGATCATCGGCCCCGGATCTCCGTGGCGTACCACCACGCGCCCGACGTGACCGGTCGCGCGATAGAGCTCGGCGATCGCGCTCAGGCGGTGCTCGGCGCTCGTGGCGGCATCGTCGAGCACCGAGGGCGGGAGCGCGGCCGCGTTCTGTACGCCTTGCAGCGTGAAGACGTGAACCATGTGCACCGTCGCGCCGATCTTGTCCGCGAGCTGAAACGCGTCGTCGAGTGCATCTTGGCTGCATTCACCAAAATCAGTCGCAACCAGAATCGTCTGTGGAA
>CAZYWR010001148.1:0-1625 GCA_964651185.1 uncultured Polyangiales bacterium | reverse complement strand
GTGCCTCGCACGCTCATGCAAGTGCTGTTCATCGGGGCGGCGCTGGCAGCGGCGTTCGGGTGAGTCGGTAATCACCGGAGTATGAGGCGCACGAGCGGCCCCCGTTTGGGGCTTCAGCCGAAGTGAAACGTGTTCTATTCTGCCGCCCATGCGTTTCTCCTACGCCGAGGCGATGTGCGATCCCGCGTATTACGCCCCGCTCGCGCGCGCGGCCGAGCAAGCGGGTTTCAGCACCTATCTGGTGCCCGACAGCGTGTGCTATCCGGAACAATCGTCGGCGCGCTATCCGTATACGCCGGATGGTTCGCGCGAGTTTCTAGAAGACAAACCGTTCATCGAACCTTTCGCGTTGATGGGCGCGATGAGCGCAGTCACCACGCGCCTGCGTTTTGCGACGTTCGTCCTCAAGCTGCCGATCCGCACGCCGGTGTTGGTGGCGAAATCAGTCACCTCGCTCGCCGCTCTCAGCGGCGGCCGCATCAGCCTAGGCATCGGCACGAGCCCCTGGCCGCGGTGAGCAGCGACCCGCGGCGGTGTCGGCGCCAAGACGGGCGCGGTGACGGTGGTGCAGCGGGCGTCCTCCGACCTTCGGCTCAACCCGCATCTGCACGTGGTCTTCTCGACGGGACCTATCGCGAGCAGGGCGGTGAGCTCGCGTGGCAACAGCTCGGCCGCTTTTCGACCCGGGAGGGGTGAGCTCCTCGAGCAGACGCTCCGGCGCATCGACCAACACCTTCGTCGTCGCGGCGCGCTCGACGTGGAGCCTGCGTCGGACGAGCTGGGCGAGCCGGGGCGCGACTGGCTGCGCCGGCGGTGTCGGGCCAGGCACCTCCGGATGGACCCCAGTGGGTGCGCGGACTTTGCCCGCGCCCGCCGAGCGCGCTCGCGTACGATAAGCCCCTGTGCGCATCGCTCGACGGGTTCACGTTGCACGCCGCGACCCGGGCCGGAGGGGCAGACCAGGTGGGCCGCGAAGCGCTCCTTCGGTATGTGCTGCGCCCGCAGATCGCGCAGGAGCGGCTCGAGCAAGCTCGCGATGGGCTGCTTCGCATCGCACTCAAGCGCGCCTACTCAGACGGCACGGTAGCGGTCGAGATGGATCCGCTCTCGCTGCTTTGCCGACTCGCGGCCTGCGTACCGCCGCCCAGGTATCACACCGTCAAGTACGCCGGCGTGCTCGCCCCGGCAAGCGCCTGGCGCGCGCGCATTGCGCCCTCCAGCTTGGCACCCAAGCCCCAAGACGCGAACGACGACGCTGGCGTTCCCAAGCGCGTCACGGGCACCTATCGCCGGTGGGCCGAGCTCTTGAAGAGGACCTTCGACCTCGACGGTCTGGCGTGCCCAAAGTGCGCACGCCGCATGAAGCCGCTGGCCATGGTCATCGAGCCCCAGAGCGTCGCCGCTTCTTGGCGGCGCTCGGCGAGCCCACCGACGTGCCGCGACGGTCGCCTAGCCGAGGGCCTCCATACTGAAAGAGCACTGTCCTGCGACGCAAGCCCTCGGGCACATCACCTAGCCAGAGCACCAGCGGCGCTAGACAGCGCGCCCATGCACTGCTCTGACTACGACCCGAAAATAGCGCCGAACAAGCCCTCTTCGTACCCGCCTCGCAACCCAAGCGCGTC
>CAZYWR010001147.1:0-1958 GCA_964651185.1 uncultured Polyangiales bacterium | reverse complement strand
CCCGGTCAGCATCGGAAGCTACGTGCCTGCGTTCGGCGAGGAGAAGCAGGCGGTCATGGACCTCTTGCCGAACCTCTCGGTGACGCTCGCGCTCCTGCACGACGGCTTCGATGTCAACGATTACGACGAGGGGGCGACCGTCCGGCTACGGGGCGGAGGCCTGCCGCGCGTCGACTACAAATGGACCGAGCGGCTGGTCGAAGGACTGCGCACCGGACTGCGCAACACGCTTCATTGCCAACTCGCGGGAGGCGCCAAGCAGGTGGTCTCCAGCCATCCGCACTACGCCAAGACCACCGACGAGATCGATCGCTTGGTCGACGCCGCCGAGTTCGGCCCCGGACAAATGCCGATCGTGATCGCGCACGTGATGGGCGGTTGCGCGATGGGCACGGACGAACGCAAATGCGTCGTCGACTCGCGCACCTTGCGCCATCATGGCTTCGACAACCTGTTCGTGGTGGACGGCTCCGTGTACCCCACCTCGCTGACCGTCAACCCTCAGCTCTCGATCTACGGGCTCGCCTCTTGGGCCAGCCAGTTCATCAGCCAGGCGGCAGCATGAGATGGTTTGCGTTCGGCGTCGTGATCGCGCTCGCCGGCTGTAGCGACGCGAAGCGCGATCCGGGTCAATGGCCCATCTCGCGCCAGGAGCTCGAGCAGAGCGCGGTACGCCGAGATCCCGCGGAGCTCACGTATCGCCGCTACTGCATCGGCTGCCACGGGAGCGACGGGCGTGGCAACGGCGGCCTTACCGGCGCTGACTTCACGGCCGAAAACAGTCCGCTCTCGAACAAGTCCGACAGCGAGCTGCTCGCTTCGGTGCGCGACGGGAAACGCGGCGCGACGGCGACCATGCCGCCACACAAACCGGTGCTCAAAGACGAAGAGATCGCGGCGGTGGTCAGCTACGTGCGCCAGCACTTCGGCAAGACCACCTCCGCTGCGGCCATTCCGTAGGCCGATGGGAGCGCGCGTAGGCGAGGCGCTTGGCGTCGTTGCGGTTCAATCGCGCATCGACGCGGTATGGGGTGAGCGAGATTACGGAAGCTCGCTTGCAGTGAAGGGAAATTCGCGTGTATGAATGCGGCCCGCTCGGATTCGCATACTCAGGATCCTTCAAGACCGTTCCCCTCAGGACGGAAAAAGCGTAGAGAGGTAGAGGCGCCGGATTCCGGCCATTAACCCCCCGGACACGCCGTACGTGAAAGCGTGCGAGCATGTTCGCATCGCCGTTTGGAGTGGACGATGCTGCTGTCCGCGCGCTCTCTCGCCGTCCTCCTGACTGTGCTGTCCGGCTGTGTGGGGTTCGTCGAAGATAACTCGACTGATTATCAGCCGGTGAACGGGCAGAGCGACGGAACGGACGCGGGTCGAGAGACACGCGTCGATGCCGGCCACGCAGACGCCGGCCACGTCGATGCCGCGATGGCAGCAGCTGCCGCGCAGGACGTCGGCGACCAGGACACCGTCCCAGAAGACACGGCTGCGCAAGCGAGCGCCGGCGCCTGTCCTAAAGGTAAGGAGCAGCCGCTGGCGGAAGGTCTCCATATCCGGGAGATCTCCCTCTATCAGACGATCAAGGTCGTGCTGATGAAAGATGGCAACTGGGTGCACGACGGCCCGGTGGTGCAGGGCAAGAAGTCACTCGTGCGTGTGTTCGTCGACCCGCTCGCGGGCTACCAAGCGCACAATGTGAACGCGGTCTTGAGCGTTCAGACCGGCGGCACGACCACGGACCTGCACGACGAGCGCACCATCACCACCTCTTCGAGCGATGCGCAGCTAGATTCGACGTTCCACTTCGACCTCGATCCCAGCCAGCTCGGCAGCGACACGACGATGAGCGTCAGCTTGCAGGAGCTCGAGTGCGGAGACGCCACGGACGGCGGAGACCCGAATGACGCGCGCTTTCCGGCCAGCGGCACCCAGGAGCTCGAGGCGGCCGAGGTGGGCAC
>CAZYWR010001146.1:0-1791 GCA_964651185.1 uncultured Polyangiales bacterium | reverse complement strand
CGCGGGCACGGCGGCGAGCGCGGGAAACAGCTCCGCCGCGAGCGCCACGTCCGGCGGCGACAGCGCCTCGCATTGCGGGTTGGGCAGGCCGGCGAGCAACGCGGCCAGCTCGGCGACCGCGCCGTCGAACACCGCGAAGGGATCGCGATCGCGCGCGCGACAGCGACCGCGCAGGACGTGCACCGCGCCCTGCGCCTGAACGCGGCGCGCGAACTCGTGGGCCAGGCTCGATGCCCCGATGCCGCTCTCGCCCTTGAGCAGCGCAGGCGTGAAGCCGTCGTCGCTGCGATCGAACGCCTTGAACAGACGGGCGAGCTCCTGCTCGCGTCCGCACAGAGGCGCTTCGACCGGTTCCGGCGCCTTCGCAGCGGGCGCCGGGCGAACCGTGTAGGGACGGGCTTGCTGGGTCGCGACGTCGGTACTGCGCGCGGCGCGCGCAGCGCGAGCCGCCTCCGTGCGCACGCTCGCGGTGGTCTGCGCGAGCAGCGGGAGTACGCCGACTGACATCTGAAGAGCGCGCAGCGGATCGCGCCAACCTTGGCGCGCGAACGTATCGAGCACCTGCCTCTGCTTCTCTTCGCCTTCGCTGCCTCCCTCGAGCAACCCTTCGAGAAACTCCGCGTGCCGGCGCAGCCCGTGCTGCAAGCCCTCCATCTGCACGCGGGCGGCGCGAGCGTGCTCCAGCGCGCGCTCGCGCTGCCCCTCGATGGCGTCGATCTGTGCGAACGCGAAGCGCGCGTACGCGCGCAGCAGCGGCGTGTGACGCATGCCGCGCGCCAGCGTTCTGCAGCTCTTGATCAGCGCTGCCCGCTCCCCCGGCGCCGCCACCACGGTGGCCTGGAGCAGCGCGTTGGCGTGGAAGGCCACGGACACCTCGCGCGGCATGCGCAGCTTCAGAAACGGCGTGTGCTCGTGCTCCGCCGCGAACGCCTCCAGAAAGCGCAGCGCGAGCGAGCCGCCTTGATAGAAGTGGGTGACGCACTTGCTCACGAAGTGGCCGAAGTGGATGAACGAAAACGGCTCGGCCGAGATCGCGGCCATGGCCTCTTCGCGCTCGCGCAGAGCAGCCTCCGGCGCATCCGCCAAGAGATGGCGCGCGAAGCCGTAGCCCATGCCGGTGATGAGCGCGACGCCGAGCGCGTTGTTGCGCTCGCGCGCCTCCAGGAGCCAACGGTCGCACTCCTGGACGATGCGCTGGTATTCCCCGAGCTGATACCAGGCGATGCCGAGGTGATAACGGATGTTCGTGAGCAGCCACGGCCACTCGGGGCAGTGCTCCTGCACGAGGGCCTGCGCCCGCGTGAGGCAGGCGCTGCCGCCGACCCAGTCGAAGCCCGCCAAGCGTGCGGACCCTTCGAGGTAGGCCTGGAGTCCGCGCTGTTCGTTGCTTTGCGAGGTCTGGAGCAGCGCGCGCGACTCCTCGAACAGCGGAAGCGCCTTCGAATACGCCCCCACCATCGTCAGCACGAAGCCGTTGCTGGTGGCCGCCAGCGCGCGGCGCTCGGTCGTGCGCTCGCCGCTCGCGAGCCGCAGCTGTTGCGCGGTGACCGTGAGCATGGTCAGCGGATTCGCGAGCAAGATACCGTGAAAGAGCTCGTCGATGACGTCGCTGGCGAGCCGCCGTCGCGGTTGGATAGGCCCTTCTGCGGCGCCCGCCGCCGCGCGCTTGCCCCGCAGCGTGAGACAGAGCCGGTCCCAGAAGAAGCGTAAGAGCAGGGCGGCGCTGCCGAGCGGCACCTTGACCCCGAGCTCGAACATATCGGCCGCCGGCGCCATCGCCGTGTCCGCCTG
>CAZYWR010001145.1:0-2662 GCA_964651185.1 uncultured Polyangiales bacterium | reverse complement strand
CTTCGTTCGAGTGCTGGGCGCTGAGCACGATCGCGAGCTTGCCCGGCGCGACCGCGGCGAGCGCGCGACCGGCCGCCTCGATCGCCTCATCGATCTCGACTTCGACCTGCGCGCCCGCCTTCTCGCGCACGCGGCCCAGCGTGATGCGCGCCTCGTGGAAGCGCTTGTAGCTCATCATGCCGTCGTCACACATCCAGAACTGGTTCACGCCCGGGTTGTCGCGCGGACGCAGGCGGTAGACCGTGTTGTTGCGCGGGTCGTAGTCGATCAGCATGTTGCAGCCGGTCGCGCAGCCCGCGCACACGCTCGGCTGCGACTTCAGGAACCACACGCGCGCCTTGAAGCGGAAGTCGCGGCTGGTGAGCGCGCCGACCGGGCACACGTGCTCGGTCATGAGCGTGTACTTGTTGTCGAGCTGGCGACCGGGCGAGAGCACGATCTCGTTCTTGTTGCCGCGCTCGCGCATATCGAGCACGTGATCGCCCGCGACCTCGTCGCAGAAGCGGATGCAGCGCGTGCACATCACGCAGCGCTCGCCGTCGTACACGATCGTCTCGCCGAAGCGCTCGCCCTTCACCTTGTGCACGGGCTCCGTGCGCTTGCGCTTGAGCGTGTGCTGGTGCGAGTCGTAGTAGTCCTGCAGCTTGCACTCGCCGGCCGGATCGCAGATCGGACAATCGACGGGGTGGTTGAGCAGCAGAAACTCCTGCACCGAGGCCTGCGCCTTCTCGACCTCGGGCGACTTGGCGAACACTTCCTGTCCGGCCACGGCCGGCATCTGACAGGCTGGCTGCAGCTTGGGTTTGACGGCCGGCACGTACGACTTGCTGGCCTCGTCCCACTGCACGATCGGCATCATCATCGGCCGGTCGCTCTTGATTTCGACCAGACACATGCGGCAGTTGGCCGCCACGCTCAAGCCGGGATGCCAGCAGTAGTGCGGGATCTCGATCCCCTGCCGCCATGCCGCGCGGATGATGGTATCGCCTGGTTCGAACGGGATCTCTTGGCCGTCGAGCTTGAATGAAGGCATCTCGCTACTCGCTAGAGAACGGGGTCGAAGCGCGCCTACGCGCGCGAGCCAACGCGGAGGAACAGCGCGCTACCGATCGCACTCGCCGCCGATCATGTTGACGCTGCCGAAGGTCGGGATGATGTCGGCGACCATGCCGCCGCGGAGCATGTCGTGCGCAGCGTACAGGTTGAACCAGCAGGGCGGACGGCAGCGCACGCGATAAGGCGTGCCGCTTCCGTCCGACACGAGGAAGAAGCCGAGCTCGCCGTTGCCGGCCTCGCTGAAGCTGTAGACCTCGCCGGGCGGGACCTTGATGCCCTCCATGATCAGCTTGAAGTGCGCGATCGTGCCCTCGATCGTGGTGTAGACCTCGGGCTTTTCCGGCAGCACCACGCGCACGTCGCCCACGCTCACCGGGCCGTCCTTGGGCATCTGCGCGAGCGCTTGGCGCACGATCTTGAGCGACTGCCGCATCTCTTCGAGCCGCACCAAGAAGCGATCGTAGTTGTCGCCGCGGTGGCCGACCGGAACCTCGAAGTCGAGGCGATCGTAGACGCTGTACGGGTGCGCCTTGCGCACGTCGTAGTCGATGCCGGTCGAGCGCAGCATCGGGCCCGTGACGCCCAGATCGAGCGCGCGCTCCTTGGTCAAGATGCCGACTCCCTCCATGCGATCGAGGAAGATGCGGTTGCGCAGCACGGTCTGCTCGCACTCTTCGAGCGTGCGCTCGAACTTCGGGAGCAGCTCCTCGATGTTGCGCGCGAGGTTTTCGGTGGGCGGTTTGGCCATGCCGCCGATGCGCGAAAAGCTGTGCGTCATGCGCGCGCCCGTCTCTTCCTCGAGGATGTCCCAGAGGAAGTCGCGCAGCTTGAGCATCCACAGAAACGGCGTGAATGCGCCGAGCTCCATCGCGCTCGCGCCGTTGCACGTCAGGTGATCGCAGACGCGCGCGAGCTCACCCAGGATCACGCGGTAGTACTCGCCGCGCTCCGGGACCTTGATGCCGAGCAGCTTCTCGACGGCCCAGGCGAAGCCGTTGTTGTTGAGCATGGGCGAGACGTAGTTGAGCCGGTCCGCGTACGGGAACACCTGCTGCCAGGTGCCGCGCTCGCAGCTCTTCTCGAAGCCCCGGTGCAAGTAGCCCGGTTGAATGTCGAGGCCCTGAACGGTCTCGCCGTCCAGGTCGAGCACCATGCGGATGGTGCCGTGCATGGCCGGGTGCGAGGGGCCCATGTTCAGGCGCATCGGCTCGCTCGGCAGCTCGAGCGCGCCCTCCTCGGAAAGCTCGTCTTCGATCGGCTCCATCGCTACTCCTCGAGCTCGGCGCCACGCTCGTCCGCCGATGACTCGCTCAAGGCGCGCCGCTGCCCCTGCTGGAGCGCGATCGCCGGCGAGACCTGCCGATCGGCGTTCTTGAGGCGCGCCTGCCAATTGATGCGCGTCCACGGCTGCCCTTCGTCCTGGCCGAACGGCGGGAGCTTGGCGACCGACACGCCCGCATCGCGATACGGGACCAGGGGCTGCGTGCGATCGATGGGGTAGTCTTTGCGCAGCGGATAGCCCACGAACTCTTCGTAGAGCAGCACGCGCCGCAGATCGGGGTGGCCTTCGAAGCGGATGCCGAACATGTCGTAGACTTCGCGCTCG
>CAZYWR010001144.1:0-12660 GCA_964651185.1 uncultured Polyangiales bacterium | reverse complement strand
TATGGACGGTCTGCTGCTCGACTCCGAGCGACCCTTGGTCGAAGCGTGGACGCAAGCCGCCGCCGAGCTCGGGTGCGGCTTCGACCCGAAGCTGCTGGTGAACGTGCTCGGGCGGCCCGGCAAGGAGGGCGTGGCGCTCTTTCGCGCCGCGCTCGGCGGTGCTTTCCCCTACGACGACGTGAGCGCGCGCGTCCGCGTGCTGCTCGCCGCGACGCGCGCGCGCGGCTACGGCGTGAAGGAAGGAGCGCGCGAGCTGCTGGCTCGCCTGCGCGATCACGGCGTCGCTTGCGCGGTGGCTTCCTCCACGCGGCGTGCGCAGGTGGAGGCGCAGCTCGCGCAGGCCGGCTTGGTCGCGTTCTTTGCGGCCCTCGTGGGCGGCGACGAGGTCGAACGCGGCAAGCCCGCGCCGGACATCTTCTTGTGCGCGGCGGAGCGGCTCGGCGTCGAGCCTTCGGCCTGCTTGGTGCTGGAGGACAGCGAGCACGGCGCCAAGGGGGCGCTGCGCGCGGGCATGCAAGCCGTGATCGTGCCGGACCTGGTGCTGCCGAGCGCAGAGGCGCGCGGCACCTGCCTCGCGGTGCTCGGCTCGCTCCGGGAGATCGACGCGCATTATCGGCGCTGGTTTGGCTCGAACGCGGACGCGAGCGGCTGAGGGGCGGTCGCCGGCGATCGCTCGCCGGGCCGCGCACGCGATCGCGCGCACGTCGGCTCGCCGCGCCCGGCGTCACTCGAGCGGCGCGTTCGACGGGGCTTGGCGGGCGAAGAAGTCCCAAGCCTGCCGCGGTCCGTCGATCACCGCGCTGACCGGGCCGAGGATGCGCGGGAACGCCGAGCTCTCGCCCGGGACCACGTGGCCTCCGCCGTGGATCGTCAGCAGCACCACCTCTGGTGCGCCGTCTTTGGACCAGCGCCACTGCTCGACCCAAGTGTCAGGCGAAGCGCCGAGCTTTTGCCACGACGGCTTGTTCTCCCCGGCGAGGCGCGCGAAAAACTCCGCGCTCTCGCGCGCGGAGCGCACGTAGCCGCGGCTCCGGAAGCCGAACACCGTGACCTTGCCGCCGACGAACGGGTTGATGCGATCGCGCGTGCCTTCGACGAGCAGCACGGGCACCGGCTTGCCCGCGACCTCGCACGCGAAGTTGTCGGCGGTCGGCAGGTTGGCGCTGAACGCGGCGATGCCCGCCACGCGCTCGGGGTGCTCGAGGGCGACGCGGAACGCGAGCTGGCCGCCGGCCGAGTAGCCCGCCAGGAACACGCGCCTGCGATCGATGCCCGCGCGCTCTGCGAGCTCGCCGACGAGCGCCAGCAAGAAGCCCACGTCGTCGACGTGGCGCCTGCGCGCCGCGTAGCGCCCGGTCGCGCGGCAGTCGTTCCAGCGCCGCCGATAGGCGTTCGGGTACGCGACGACGAAGCCGTGCTCCTCGGCCAGACGTTCGAACTGGTAGCCCGTGACGCGGCGCAAGCTCTCGGCCGTCTGACGCGAGCCGTGCAGCAGCATCAAGAGCGGCGCGTGCGCCGGCCGACGCGCCGGGATGTAGAGCACGTAGCTGCGGTCGTAGCCGTCCACGCGGAGGCGATCCGCCTTGAGACCCGCGCTCAAGGGCGGCACCCGAGGCTTGGGCGCGCGAAACACGTTGCAAGCGAGCAGGCAGATCGCGGTCGTGCACAGCAGCGCGCGCCAAGCGGCTCGCGCGCGGCCCCCGCGCGAGGCCGGCCTCTTCATGCGCGCGCGTGGCTCCACGCGACGATCACCTCGCGCGCGCCGCGATAGGGCCTGCGGCCGTGGAGGGCGATATGGTTGTCCACGATCAACAGGTCGCCCGCGCGCCAGTCCAGGTGGATCGCTTCGCGATCGACCACCTCGCGCACGTGCGCGACGATCCGGTCCGGCACGGGCTCGCCGTTCGCGAGCGCGACCTCGGTCGCGCCGCGATATCCGGCGCGCGTCAGCGCGCGGTAGGCGAGCGCGAGCGGATAGGGCAAGAGCGCGCGCAGCTCGCGCTCGCACAGCGCGCTGGCGAGCGTCGCCGCGGGGGCCGAGCCGTGAAACACGAGCAGGTGGTTGAGCCACGCCTCTTCGACGCTCTCGGGGTGCCGGCGCACGGCCGGCTGCCGATGCTCGAGCGTGATCGCGCCGTCGCGCTCGAAGGAGAGCGCGCAACCGAGCGCCTGCGCGCGCAGCGCGAGCGCCTCGCGCCGATCGGTCCCGAACGCGGACGGCCAACGCTTGAGCTCGAACGGATCGTGCCAGCCCCGCGGGCGCGCGTGGCGGCGGCGGATGCGCAGCGGCCCTGCCAGGAGCGGCGCGATACGGCGCGCATCGAGGCGCGCCAAGACGCGGCGGCCGTCGACGAGGGTGGTCGCGCCGCCATGACGCGCCGGCTGCCGGCACCAAAAATACAGATAGCGCGGCAGCTGCGGCAGGTAGCTCATCTCCGCGTGCTCGGCGACTACCAGCGCCGACCATACCTCGCTCGCCGTGTACACGCCGGGGGCGAGCGGCACGCGCGGGCTCGGCCCTTCGTAGTGCTCGCCGAGAGGTCCGCCGAACAGCGCCGCCGCCTGGGCAAATGTTCCTGCGTCCACGCCGGCGAAGCCGCGCAGCAATATGGCCCCGGCGCTGGTTGCGGCCGCGCGCAGCTCCTCGCGATGGCGTCCGAGCCAGCCCAAGAGCTCAGGCGCGGGCGCCTCGTAGATGGTCGGGAACAGGGGAGCGCGACCCTCGAGAGCAGGCCGGGGGGCCGCGGGCGAGACGAGCATCGCGAGAGCCTGCCTTGTCTCGCTTGAAAGACAAGTCGAAGCGCCTAGGATCCGCGCATGACCTTCGATCAAATGCTCGCGGACTACGATGCCGACCACCAGCATCCCGCCAACCGCGCGCTGCATCTGCTCGGCATCACGCTGATCGGCGCGGGGGTGGGGGCGCTGTTCGCGGAGCCCGCCGTGGGAGGGACGCTGTTCGCGCTCGGTTGGGGCGCGCAATTGCTGGGCCATCGCATCGAAGGCAAGCCGCCCAGCTTGACGCGCGATCCCCGGTTCATGGCGATAGGCGCGGTTTGGTACGTCCGCGAGCTACGCCGCAACGCGCGCCGGGTCCGCTCCGCGGTCTCGCGTTGAGCCGGGCTCTCTTCGCGCCGCGGACAGAGGCGAATGGCAGCGCGCACGCGCCTTCAACGAGGAAGATTCCCAGGGAGCTCGGGCTGCGAGGATCGGCAAAGGCGTCCGTGAGGTCGCGTAGGCGAAGCCGAAGAGGTGGCGAACGGCGTCGCGTAACTCGCCTCGCGCGCGGCGCGTTACGGCGCGCGCGGATCGCAGCGGCTTGGACGCGCGTCAGTTCGCGCTAGGAAGGGTTTCATGGAGCAGATCGGAGGGCGCGCGCAAGCCGGCGAAGCGAGGGCCGATCCGGCGTGGAAGGCCCACGAGCTCGCGCCGGACGCCTACCAGGTCGAGCTCGCGCCCGACGAGCGGGCGCTGCTCGGCGCGGCGGCCGCGCAGGAGCGTCCGTGGCAGCAGCTCGGCCGTCGCGACGTGCCGACCGGCAGCGCAGCGCTTTGGGCCCGCATCGAGCATTGTCTCGAGCGCGCGGCTGGCTTTTGCGTGGTCTCCGGGCTGCCCTTCGACGGCGGCGAGGAGCACGCGCGACGCGCCGCCTTCCTGGCGGGCCTGGGGCTCGGCACGCCGGTGTTTCAGGATGCCCAGGGCGCCCGCATCGTCGACATCCGCAGCACCGGCGCCGATGCGCTCGAGGCGGCCACCTACAAGCCGCGCAGCGACGGCACGCACGTACGTCCGTACGAGACGCGCGGGGCCTTTCGTCTGCACGCGGATCCGTGTGACGTGGCGGGGCTCTTTTGCGTGCAGGCGGCGGCCAGCGGGGGCGCTTCTTCGGTGGTCAATGCCTTGGCCGTACACGACCGTCTGGCCGACACCCGGCCGGACCTCCTCGCCGTACTGCATCAGCCCTTCTACTACGCGCGCCCGCGCAAGCCGGGCGAGCCCGCGGGCTACCACGGCATCCCCGTGTTCAGCAGACAAGACGGTTACTTCAAGGCCCACATCGTCCCGGATCTGATCTTGGCCGCGCAGCTCGTGCCCGAGGTTCCGCGCCTGAGCGCCGAGCAGCGCGAAGCGCTCGAGGAGCTGAGCCGCACCGCGAGCTCCCCCGAATTTGCCATCGAGCTGCATTTGCGGCCCGGTCAGCTGCTCTGGCTCAACAACCATCTCGTGTGGCACGGGCGGCAGGCTTACGAGGATGCGCCCGGTACCGTGCGTCACCTGCTGCGCCTCTGGCTGGCGACTCCTGGCAGCAGGCCGCTCGACCCCGTACACGAGGCTTGGTTCGGCGACCCCAGGCCGGGCGCGCTGCGCGGCGGCTACCTGCGCGAGCGCTTGGCGGAGCTGCGAGAACCTCGGGCGTCGTGACTCCAGACGTGGCTTACGGCCTACGCTGGGGCGAAGCCGGCGCGCCGGCCATTTCGGCCTTGGGAGGCTTACGCGGCCGCGGCGTCGCGTCGTTCGACGTGATCTACCTGAACGCGGTGTTCCATTGGTTCCCAGAGAAGCGCGCGCCGATCGCGAACTTTCGTCGCCTGCTCAAGCGCGGCGGGAGGCTCGGCCTGGCGACCGGCTCCAAGGAGCACGCAAACCGCATCCACGACATCTATCGCAAAGTGCTCGCGCGCGCGCCTTATCGCGATCATGCCGCGCCGGACAGCGGTCTGCCCCATCGCGTCACGCCCGAAGAGCTGCGCGCGCTGCTGACCGAGGGCGGATTCTCCGTCGCGCTGCTCGAGCTCGAGCCGCACCTGAACCACCACGCCTCCGCGGAGGCCGCGGTCGAGCACGCGCGCGCCAGCTCGTTCGGAAACTTTTTGGGCCACCTGCTGCCGCCGCTGCGCGAGCGCGCGCGCGGCGAGATCCTGGCGGAGGTCGAGGTGCTGCGCACGCCGCAGGGGATCCCGCAAGGCGGCGAACGAATCGTCGCCAGCGCCGTGAAGAGCTGACGAGGAGCGGGCGTCCCTTGGCGGACGAAGATCATCTGCGAGCCGATCGTACCGGGATTCGTGCCGCGCCGCCCGATCCGTTGCGTATCCAAGACGAGCTAGCATTCGGCCGCGCGATCCGTTGCGTGTCCAAGGCGAGCTAGACGTGGCTAGGTCGCGCCGCGCTCCGCCGTTTCGGTTAAGGCGAGCGCGCACAGGCTGACGGACGCGAACGTCGCGACCAGCGGCAGCACCGTGCCGTCGTAGGCGCGTCCGACGGGCGTGCCGATCGCCAGCGCGACGAAGCTCGTCATGGCCGACGTGATCGCGGCGGCCACGCCCGCGACGTGGCCCATCGGTTCCATGGCGCGCGCGCTGTAGTTTCCGAACAGGATGCCCTGGCAGAAGAAACAGAGCAGCATGTACGCCATGAAGGCGGAGAGGGGCGGGCGGCCGTCGAAGCGCCAGGTCACGAACAGGAAGAGCCACGAGATGCCGCAGCTCGCGAGCAGCGCCCGCCCCGAGAGCACGCGCATGCCGAAGCGCATCACGAGCTTGGCGTTCACGAGCGAGGCCAGGCCGATCGAGAGCGCGAGCGCTCCGAACGCAGCCGGAAAGAGCGGACCGAGACCATACTGTTCCTGAAAGATCTGTTGGGCCGTGGCCAGATAGGCCATGAACGGCGCGAAGACGCAGCCGGCGGCCAGCATGTAGCCGAGCGTGATGCGATGCGAAGACGTCGCGCGGGCCGCCCCCATGATCGCGCGCAGCGAAAAGGCCGCGCGCCTCTCGCGCGGCAGCGTCTCCGGCTGGCGCACGACCAGCCAAATCAGATCGACGGCCGCGGCGGCCATGAGACCGTAGAAGATCGCCCGCCAGCCCGCGAAGAGCAGCACCGTCTGTCCGACCGCCGGCGCGACGATGGGCACCAAAATGAACACCGCGGTCACGAACGACATGAGCCGCGCCATGGCGCGTCCGGCGTAGCGATCGCGCACCATCGCCAGCGCGACCACGCGCGGGCTGGCCGCGCCGAAGCCCGCGAGCGCGCGGCCCCAGGTGAGCTGCGTGAAGGTGCCGGCCGCCGCGCACAAGAGCCCGCCTGCGATGTACAAGCCGAGTCCCGCGTAGAGCGCTGGCTTGCGCCCGGTGCTGTCCGAGACGGGCCCCCATACCAACTGACCGAGGCTCAATCCGGCGAAGAACGCCGTGAGCACCCACTGGCGGTCGTTCGGGTCCGATACGCCGAGCTCGCTCGCCAGCGCGCCGAGCGCCGGAAGCATGGTGTCGATCCCCATCGCGACCAGGGAGGTCGTCAGGGCCACGAGGGCGATGAATTCAGCGTCAGAGCGGGCGGAGCGTGGGGACGTCAGCACGGAGATGCAGACCTTACTCGGACCGCGCGCTCCGCGCACGGAGCTCGCGCTCGTGGCGCGCGTCAGTGACCCGAGACTGCGCGCGGCCGAGCCGGCTATCGCCGCCGCCGCCGAGCCCGAGCACGCTGGCAGAGAGCCCTGTTCGACCCAGCACGACCCGTTGCATGTCGTCCTCCTCAGCCGGTGCTGTCCTTACTCGGCGGCCGCGGCGCTGCCGGCGGCCTTCGTCCGGAGCTTCCCCTCGATCGCCGTGCCCTTGAAGAAGTTCGGGTTGGCCTCGGTGTAGAGCTTGTACGGGTTGTCGAACACCCAGGCCTTGAAGTCTGCTTCGGTGATCACGGCCTCCTCGACCAGCGCGAACGACTCCGCGAGCACTTCCGTCAGATCCGGCACGTCCCAGTGGCCCACGTCCGACGAGTAGATCGCGTTGATCTTGACGCCGAGCGGGTTGGCCTTTTCGTTGAACGCGTGCGCGACGGTGCGATCGTCCGACTCGGAACCGAAGAAGAAGCTGTCCACCCAGCGCGCCTTGATGTCTTCGACGCTCTGGATCCCGGCGGCGGCGAAGTCGTCGAGCTCCTCCGGCTTGGGCCGGCGCGCTTGCTTCGTGTAGTTCGCGCCGAGCGTGTCGCGGATCAGATCTTCCCCTTCGATCGGACGCCCCGCAGACAGCTCCACGCCGTAGCGAGCGAACAGCTCGCTCAGGAGCGCGCGGTCGGTGGCCGCGGGATCGTAGTTCTTGAGCCCCTCGACGCCCCGCTTGAGCCAGCGGTCGACGAGGTGGATGTAGACACGCGCGCCCCAGTCCGCGCCGCCTTCGAGCATGCCGACGCGCAGCTTCGGGAAGCGGCGCGTGACGCCGCCGAAGAACAGCGCGCGCGCGAAGGCCTCGGAGCCATCGGCGAAGTGGCCGATGTGGTTGTTCATGTAGTTGCTGATCGAGTTGCGCCCGACCCAGCCTTGACTGCCGTAGTGCGTGAGCACTGGGACCCCGAGCTCGACCACCTTGGCCCAGAACAGGTCGTAGTCGTAGGGGCTGTCGAGCCCGTAGAAGTCTTGATAGGAGATGTACTTCTGGAGCTCGGGGTAGCGCTCCGCCGGAAAACGATCGGCGAGCGCCGGGATGGGGCGGCGCACGCTGCCGGCGATGTTGATCGCCTTGAGGCCGAGCTTATGCACGGCGAACTCGAGCTCGGCGATGCCCTCTTCCGGCGTGTTGAGCGGGATGCCCGCGACGGGCGTCAGGCGGTCGCTGTACTTGCGGAACAGATCGGCGTGGTAGTGGTTCACCGCGCGCTGGAGCGCGGTGCGCTTGTCTGCATCCTTGACGGAGAGCGGCGCGAGCGTGTTGTTCGGGAACAGCACGGAGTAGTCTGACCCCTGTTCGGCTTGGCGCTCGTACAGGAGCTCGGGCAAATGGTATGTCGCGACGTCCAGGGTGTTCTTCGTGACGCGCGCCCACCAGGGCGAACGCACGGTGCGGTAGTGCTGGCGCTCTTCTGGGGTCTGTTCGTACCAGCTCTTGCCGTTGCCGATGGAGCCCGCGGCGATGCGATCGGCCGAGACCTTACGCAGCTCGTCCACCAGGTGCACGCCGGCGTACGTGGCGATGTAGTCCTCGATCGCGGGCGCGTAGTCGTTGGTATGGACGTCCGTATCGATCACGGGGTAATCGAGGCGCGCCCGGACGGCGGCCGAAGGCGAGGGCTTCTTGTGGAGCTTGCTGGACATGGATGTTCTCCCTTAAACGCTCAGAGGTTGGCGTACGTTTCCTCGTCCTGCTGGTGTCTGGATGATGGCCGGCCTCGATCGTGGCCGGGTCTTTCACGCTCTCGTACTTCCTGAATCGACGGCCGCGATGCGGACGCCGTCGGCGGACTCGATGGCCATTACGCGCTCGCCTCCTGGCGCAGCTCGACCGCCGAGCTCCGGGGGCGATCCACGCCGCGCTCCGTTCGGCGCGCGCCGTTCTTGATCGCGCTGGCCACGAACACGTTGGCGAAATCTTCGAGCTCGCCGGCGAAGGTCTTCACGCGGCGCACGAAGAAGTTGTAAGCGAGCACGGCCGGGACCGCGACCGCGATGCCCACCGCCGTGGCGATCAAAGCCTCGCCGATAGGCGCCGCCACGACGTCCAAGCTGGCCGAGCCCGCACCGCTTATCGCCTGCAGCGCGTGGATGATGCCGAGCACGGTCCCGAACAGCCCGACGAACGGCGCCGTCGAGCCGATGCTCGCCAGAAGCGAGAGGCCATTCTCCACGTTGCGTCGCTCGCGCTGCAGCTGTTGGCGCAGGCCGCGCTCGAGCAAGTCGCGCTGGACCTCGAGCGCGACCGGCTCTTCGCCCAGTTCGTGGTGTGCGCCTTCTTGCCACGCTTCGGCGCCCGCGCATGCGATGCGCGCGACCGGTCCCGGGTGCTTGCCCAGCTCAGAGGCGGACGGAAGGCCCTGTGTGCGCTCGAAGGCTGCCACGAACCGTTGGCTCTGGCGTGTCAGGCGCCGCTGCTGCAGCGCCTTCACGATCACGATGGCCCAGGTGAGCGCCGACGCCGCGACCAAGAGCACGAACGTAGCGTTGACGAGAAGTTGGCTTACTTTGTCTGACATTGCGACTTTCCCTCCAGCGCAGACGCTTCTCGCGGTGGGCAGGCGAGCTCAGGTTGTTGAGTGCGGGCACCGGCACGCGCTGCCCGTATTAGTCGAGTCGAAACTCGAACGGCACGGCCACCCATCCCACGATCGGCTTTCCACCTTGGGTGGCGGGTACGAAGGTCCAGCTCTTCACGATATCGAGCGCGGCCTCGTCGAACACACTGTGGCCGGCCGACTTCTGTACCAGTGCGCCGCCCACCTTCCCGTCGGGGAGCACTTTGACGCGCAATACCACCTTACCCTCCCAACCTTCGCGCAAGGCCGAGCGCGGATAAGGCGGGCGCGGGTTCTTCAGGTAGTTCGCGCCTTCCTTGGGCTCGATCACTGGCGGGGGCGGAGGCGGGGGCGGCGGAGGTGGCGCGGCGGCGGGCATCAGGCCGGGCTCACCGGTTCCGGGCGGCGCAGGTGGCAACGTGCCCTCGTCGCTGGCCGGCAGCGCGCTTCCGATCTCGGGCGGAGGCTCCTCGACCACCTCCTTGGGCTTCACATCGCTCACGCGCGCCACGGGCTTGGGCGCGTGCACTTTGGGCACGCGCGCCAGTTCGGGCGGCGGCAGCTGAGGCTCGGGAGGAGGCGGAGGAGGAGGCGGCTTCGCGAACTCGATGTCGATCTTCTGCAAGGGCGCCCGCGCGGGCCGCGCCGCCGCGTTCGCCCTCAGACCAGCCGCGAACGTCGCGTGCAAGGTGAGCGACGCCGCGAAGATCCAGGTAAATGCCCGGGTGCCTCGCTCGGGCGTCCGCTTCGCGTCTGCCTGTGCTCTGCCCTGCCACATCACTCGTTCCACCCGCTGAAGCCCGATGTCTCTGCTCATGAAGCGGCGCGCTGAGCGCGGCGCTTCGAGCCGACACTTACGCTAAGCTCCTCATGTCTATTGTCAAGGACATATGTCTTTCTCCGCGTGGAGCCGGTATTCACGGTCGCCCGTCACGACGGGCGCTGCCGATCCGCAGCGCCCGTGCGCGCCTACGCTGCGCTTCCTTCCATGCACCAGCGCGGCACCAGCGCGGCCGGCCTGCGTGGCCTCGCCGCGCTGGTCTTGGGCGCGCGCGAAACGGTTATCGCGCGCGCGACTTCGCCTCGCCCTTCCGGCGCCGACGCCACGCGCGCGCGATGAGCGCCGCCGCGAACGTCAGACTCGGTAGACCTTCGCTCATGTCGTACGGACGGCCGATCACCGAGCAGCTGCATCCGTGGTCGTCGGTATACGTGTGGATCAGATCCGCGTTCTCCTCGCCCTCTCCAGGGTAAGTCACCTTGCCCGCGTCGCCGGGGCCAGCTTCGGGGCTGCCCGCCTCGACCGCGCCGCCTGCGTCGTCGGGGCCGCCCGCGTCGAGGAGGCTCGCATCCAGGCTGCCCGCATCGGAGCCGCCGTCGAGGTTGCCAGCGTCGGGAGCGCCCGCGTCGAGGTCGCCCGCGTCATCGGGGCCGCCCGCGTCGTCTTCGGCTGCGTCGTCTTCGGCTGCGTCAGCCTCCGATGCGTCGGCGTCGAGCCCGCCATCAGCGGCGTCCCCGCCGTCAGCACCGGTCTCGCCGCTCACTGCGGCATCGTCGCCTGTGTCTTGGGCCAGCACGTATGCGGCCGCGATGTGGCTAATGAGCACGAGTGTCGAGAGCGGCACCAGGGCATGGCGAAGGTGCATGACGGGAAACTCCTTGTTAGTTCAGCGAATGATCTTGAGGACGAAGCAGGTCTGGCGAGCTCACCAAGAACGCTCGCGCTCGTGGCGGCTCCGCCGCATCAGAGGTAGTAGCGCAACGTCACGCCGTAAAACCGCGGGTCGCCCAGCTGCCCGACGAATCTCCCGTCGTCGTTCGGTGACGCGTTGACGCTTCGACTCAGCCAGTAGAGAGAGTTCAACAAGTTGGTGGACCAAAGCTGCGCGTCCCAATGGCCGTTTCTGCCCCTTACTCCGATCCGGGCGTTGAGCAGCGTCGTCGCCGGGATGCGCGAGTAGCGCGAGAGATCGGAGGAGCTGTACCATGGCGAGCGGTAACTCAGGTCGGCGCCGATGTAACCTTCGACGCTCGTTCCGAGGCCTACGGTGACCGTCCCGCCCACCGACGCAGAGTATTTCGGAGCGGTGGTGAAAGGTCTGCCGCTCAGGTCGCACACGGTGGGTTGCCCGGGCGCGCGCAGCTCGATAGGGCACGGTGAGGTCTTGTAGTTTACGTACTTGACAGGATCATACGTGCCGGACGCATAGAGGCTGAGCAGATTCGTGGCGCGCGCTTGCAACTCCAACTCCACGCCCTGCGAGCGAACCGACGCGGCGTTGGTGAGGTAACGCCGAGGCGGCATGAAGCTGACGTCCTGCGTAGGGATTTGGAGGTTCTTGATCGTCGTACGAAAGCCCGTGACGTTGGCGGTGAGCCGGCGCCGAAACCATTGCGTCTTGAGCCCCGCCTCGATGTTGTCCGCGCGTTCTGGCTTGAGGACACCGAGGCCGGCGTCGAGCAACGGCTTCGCGAGACCCGTGAGGTTGAGCCCGCCCGACTTCTCTCCTCGCGAATAGGTCGCATAGAGCAGGCCGTGCTCCCAAAGGTGCAGCGCGCCCGTCGCGAGGCCGTTCAGGTTGTTCCAGCCATGCTCGAGGTGAAAGTAAGGGGTGGAGGGGGTGTAGTTGTCGCGGATCGCCTGTTGCACCGCGTTCAGGGGGACATCCAGCTTGCTGCCCTGGACGCTTTCATAGCTGCCGCTCTTGCGATCGTAAGAGTAACGCACGCCGCCGGTGAGCTCCAAGATGGGCAGGATGTGCCACGTCGCCTGAGCGAAAGCCGCGGCGCTGAGATCGTCGTAAGGAGTCGGCCGGGAGACGAACGCGCCGTTGAGCGCATCCTTCCTCTGCTGCGTCGTGAGCCCCATATACCCGGGCGCGACGAACCACGTGCCCGCATCCGCGCCGAACTCCGTTCGGGATTGCACCGAGTCCTTCTGGTAGAAGAAGTAGAGCCCGGCGACGTAGTCGATGACATTTTTGCCGGTCGAGGCGAGTCGGAGCTCCTCGCTCACTTGCCATTGACGGTCGTCGCTGTTGCCTTCGACGGTGATGTCGAGCGACGTCCCGTCGGCGTCGTTGCGGGGAGCTGTGTTCCAGAAGCGGAAGGCCGAGATCGAGGTGAGCGTGTTGCTTGGGTTGAGGTCCAAGTCGGTACGGAGCGATACGCCGCCCAGGCCGACCCGAAACGAGCGCTGCCGGTCAGAATCGATTTGCCGCGCCTTCGGATCGA
Source organism: uncultured Polyangiales bacterium (assembly GCA_964651185.1). GTDB lineage: Bacteria > Myxococcota_A > Polyangia > Polyangiales > DASUME01 > DASUME01. The sequence goes on along the minus strand of CAZYWR010001144.1, from coordinate 423 downwards.
CCGGCAGAGGCGTGTAGCCCACTTCGGCGGCGCGCTGCGTGAAGGGACGAGGTGATATCGGGGCGCCGTTGTCGTAGGTCGTGACGTAGCCGATCGTCACGTTCTGGCAGCAAGCGGTCGCCTGCTTGGTGTAGTCCGCGATCAGACGAGCCTTGAAGCGGCTGGAGGGCCGATAGAACAGCTGTCCGCGCGCCGTCGCGTTCTGAAGATCGTGCTGATAGTTCAGCTGGTCGCGGTTGTACAACCAGCCATCGCGCGTGTACGCGCCGAACGAGACGCGCGCGGCCAGCTTCTTGCCGACGATCGGGCCCGACATCGAGCCGCGTGCTTGGATGGTGTTGTAGTTGCCGAGAGTCAGGTCGAAGGTGCCCTCTTTTTCGAAGCTCGGCGCCTTGGTCACGACGCTGATCGCACCGGCCGTCG
>CAZYWR010001143.1:0-3300 GCA_964651185.1 uncultured Polyangiales bacterium | reverse complement strand
CCGCAACCCGCTGGTGCTGGTGATCGACGAAATCCAGGCGGCCGACGCGGAGTCGCTCGCGTGGCTCTCCGCGCTGATGGCCGAGGCGCCGCAGCTGCCGTTTCTGATCTTACTCTCCGAGCAGACGGGCGTCGCCTGGCCGAGCGCCGAGCTGCGCGCGGCGATCGCCGCGAAGGCCGAGCTCGTCAGCGTGGGCCCGCTCTCGGCGGACGAGCTGGCGGAGTTGGTGACCGCCGTGTTCGGTCGCGTCGCCAACGCGCGCCGGCTCGCGCGCTGGTTGTACGATCACAGCGGCGGCAATCCGGGCCGCGCCATGGACCTCGCGCGCGTGCTGCTCACGCGCGGCGTGATCCGCTACACCAACGGCGTCTTCTCGCTGCCGCACGACATTCCGGACGATTGGTCCGAGGGCGCCAACGCGGCGCCGATCCTCGCCCGGCTGTCCGATCTTCCGTCCGCCGCGCACGATCTCGTACATCTCCTGAGCATCCAAGAGCTGCCCTGGCGTCTGCAGACGTTGAGCCGCGTGATGGGCGGAGTCTCCCCGCGTGAGGTCTTGCTCTCGCTGGAGGCGTTGGTCGCGCGCGAGATCGTGCGCACGCAGGGCCAGGGGTACGCCATCTCCAGCGGCCCGCTGGCGGCGGCCGTGCGCGCCACCGTGCCCGAACAGGTGCTGCGCAGCCTGCATGAGCGCTCGGCGCGCGCGCTGCTGGAAGAGGCCGAGGACGGAGACACCAAGCTACGGCTGCAGGCCGGCGTGCACCTGCTGGCGGCAGGCCGGCAAGAAGAGGCGGCCGAGCTGTTGACTCCCAAGTCGGACGGCGACTGGATGTCCGGCGAAACGCCCATCCACCTGCTCGAGACGGTGCTGGAGATCGAGCGCAAGCGCGGTCGCCGCGACGAGCACTGTCTGCGCATCTTGATCCCGCTCGTGCGCTCCGGCTTCTTCGGCGAGCTCGCTACCCAAAATCGCCACATCGACCGCACGCTGGCGGCGCTCGCGCGCGTGCTGGGGGTCGACTTCGCCCGGCGCTGGGCGCCGCGCATCGGCGCGAAGGCGGCGCTGATGCTCGGCGTGATCGGCGCGCTGATACGGCACGCGTTCACGCCCAAGCAGCTGCGGTTTGGGACCTTCGAGGAGACCTTCACCGCTCTTCTGAGCATCCTGTCTGCGACCGTGGCCGCCGTCTCGCACGCGTTCGACGCGCCGGCCGCGCGGCGCATCGTCGAGCCATTCGCGATCCTCTCGGCCTTCGGGCCGGACAGCGCGCCCGCGCTGTCGCTCGAGTTCTGCCGCGCGACCGCGGAGATGCCCGCCGGCCGCTTCGGCCGCGCCCGGGCCTCGTACGTGCGCTTGCTCGAGCGCTTCGAGCGTCCGGTGCAGGGCATGAACGACGACGTGCACCTGCAGTTTCGCCTGGGCGTACTGCACGGGCTCGCCCAGTGTCAGGTGATGGACACGCTCCCGGCGGCGCTCACGCTCGCGGACGAGCTCGAGCGGAGCCATCGCTTCTTCGCGCCGCACGCCGAGACCATTCGCATGGGTTATCACGCCTATCGCGGCGAGCGAGATTTGGCGGAGCGCTCGCGCCTGCGCGGCGAGACCCTGGCGCTGCAGGGCGGCATCTCCTGGTCCGCGGTCGCGATCATGGTGGTGCGCGCGCTGTACGTGGCGCAGCATACGCACGACAGCGTCGAGATCACGCGGCTGTTGCCCGAGCTCGAACGCCTGGCGACGAGCGGACCCAAGTTCCTCTACTTCCGCGACTGCGGCCGAGCCTTCTTGGAGCTCTTGCGCGGTCAGCCGGAGCGCGCCGCGGAGGCGTACGAGCGCGCCTTCGAGCATCCCGAAGCGGCCGACATGCTCACGTACCCGATCGATCGCACGCACTACGCGCGGGCGCTCTGCGACATGAAGCGCTTCGAGGAGGCGGAGCGCGTGTGCATCGAGACCCGGGCCGCGCTCGACGACGATGAGGTCCGTTACCTGATCAAGATCCCGCGCCAGCAGCTCGCGCTGGCGCGGCTCGGCCAAGGAGATCTGGCCGACGCCAAGGCCCGGCTCGAACAGCTGCAGGAGGAGCTCGAACCCTTCGACAACCCGCTCTGGCTCGGGGAGCTCGCGCGCGACCTGGCGCGCGTGGCGCTGGCGGCGATCGAAGCGCGCGCTCCGTCCGAGCCGGAGCGTCGTGCGGAGGACGAGCTTACGGTGCGGCGCGCGCTCGAGCGGATGGACAAGTACTATCGCCGCACCGGCAACGCGGCCCTGATTCAGCAGACTGAACAGCTCCTCAACGCGGTAGACGCGCGAGCCCGTGCCGCCGCCCATGCGCGCGCCCAGGACGAGGAGCTCGATGTCAGCGATACGGTGATGGAGGCCCTCGGCGCGCAAGCGCAGGACAGTGCGCCGCCGCTGCCCGCTGCCTCGGCCGTCGAACCGCTCGTTTCCGGCGTCCACCGGCGCGCGCGCGGCTAGGGACAACGCCGTGGGTGACCGACTGCCGTCGTCGAGTTGTGCGTGCCGGGCGCGCGCGGTAGCAAATGTGTCGCATGCGGGGGGCGGAGCAGGTCAGGGCCGCGACCCGTCGTTTCGACCTGCGCGGCAGGCTGGGCGATGGGGGGGGCGGGGTCGTCTATCGGGCGCTCGATCACAAGCTCGGGCGCGAGGTCGCGCTCAAGTTCATGCACGACTGCGAGGGCGAGGAGCTCGCGCGTTTCCGACAGAGCTTTTCAGCCCTCAAACGCGTCGCCCACGCCAACTTGGTGCAGCTGTACGAGCTGGTGATCGACGAGCGGGAGCAGGCGCTCTTGGTGATGGAGCTGATCGAGGGCGTCGAGCTGCTGCGCTACGTGCGGCAGGAGCAGGGCGGGTTCGATGAGCTGCGCCTGCGCGCGGCCTTCGGCCAGCTCGCGCAAGGCCTCGCCGCGCTGCACCGCGAGCACAAAGTGCACCGCGACGTGAAGCCCGCCAACGTGCGCGCCACCCCCGAGGGCCGCGTCGTGCTGCTCGATCTCGACCTCGCGATCGACCTCGACATCGAGCGCAGCGAGCGCGCGCGCGGGCACCCCGGCCCGCGCCCGGTCGGTACGCCGGCCTACATGGCGCCGGAGCAGGCAGCCTCAGCGCGGCTGAGCCCGGCCTGCGACTGGTACAGCATGGGCGTGGTGCTCTACGAAGCGCTCACGGGCGCGCGGCCGTACCGCGGTTCGGAGCTCGAGGTGCTGCTGCAAAAGCAAGAGGCGCGGCCGTTGCCGCCGCGGGCGCTGATCTCGGACCTCCCGGGCGACCTGGCGCGCCTG
>CAZYWR010001142.1:0-7011 GCA_964651185.1 uncultured Polyangiales bacterium | reverse complement strand
CCATCTTGTGCTCGATCGAGGCGCACACCACGCCGTTGCGCGTGCCTGGATTGCCCTGCGCGTCGGGGAGGAACTTCGGCACCAGAAACAGGCTGATGCCCTTCGGGCCCTTGGGGGCCTCCGGTAAGCGCGCCAGCACCAGGTGCACGATATTGGGCGTGAGATCGTGCTCGCCGTAGGTGATGAAGATCTTTGTGCCGGTGACCGCGTACGAACCGTCGGCGAGCGGCTTGGCTTGGCTGCTGATGATGCCGACGTCGGACCCGGCGTGCGGCTCGGTCAGGCACATCGTGCCGCTCCATTCGGCCGAGATCAGCTTGGGCAGGTAGAGCACCTTGAGCTCGTCGCTCGCGTGCGCGTCGATCGCGTGGATCGCGCCGAGCGTGAGTCCGCAGGCCATGCGAAACGAGAGACACGCGGCGCAGCCGACTTCCGTGATGGCCAACTCGATGCTCTCGGGCAGGCCTTGGCCGCCGTACTTGGGGTTGGCGGCGATCGAGCCCCACTGGCCCTCCTGGTACGCCTTCCACGCCTCCTTGAAGCCCGGTGCGGTGGTGACTTCTCCCGTTTGCCACAGGGCTCCGAACTCGTCGGCCTTCTGGTTGAGCGGCGCCAGGACGCCCTCCGCGAACTTGCCCGCTTCGGCCAAGATCGCGTCGATCACGTCGGGGCTCGCGTCGGGAAAGCCGCCCTCCTCGTACTCGCGCAGGGCGTCGAACACCTCGCCGAGCAAGAAGCGGTAGTCGCGCAGCGGGGCTTTGAACGGCGGCATGACGGGACCTCTCGGACGGGAAGTGGGCATTTGGCCGCGCGGGCCTTCGCCAGGTATATCTTGCAGCGTGTCGTACTTCGATGAGATCGGCGGCGAACCCGCGCTGCGAGCCGTGATCGACGAGTTCGTGGATCGCGTGTTCGCGGACATCATGATCGGCTTTCTTTTCGCGCGTGCCAACCGCGAGCGCATCAAACGTTTCGAGTACGAGCACGCCGCGGAGTTCCTCGGGGCTGAGGTGCGCTACGCGGGCCGACATCTTGCGGAAGCTCACAAGAGGCACCCGATCATGGGCGGCCATTTCGGAAGGCGGCGGCAGATCCTCAAGCAGACGCTCGAAAGGCACGGGGTGCCCGCCCACATTCGGGAGGCCTGGCTCGCGCACCAAGATGCGCTGCGCGAGCAGGTCACGCGCGATCTGGTGACGCAGTGCAACGACCAGCGCGCAGACGCGCGTGAACGGGACGCCGCAGCGGAAGCGCGCGCCGGCGCGCGCGAGCGCGATGAGGCCGCGAATGCCGGCCGCGAAGGTGGTGAAAGGTGAGGCAGTACCACGACCTCGTGCGCCAGGTGCTCGAGCAGGGGGAACGCCGCGACGATCGTACCGGCACCGGCACGCTGTCGATCTTCGGCGCGCAGAGCCGCTACGACCTGCGCGAAGGCTTCCCGCTCCTGACCACGAAGAAGGTGCTGTGGAGCGGCGTGGTGCGCGAGCTCCTGTGGTTTCTGCGCGGCAGCACCAACGTGCGCGACGAGCTCACGCAGCACACGCCGATCTGGGATGCCTGGGCTGACGACCAGGGCGAGCTCGGGCCTATCTACGGCCATCAGTGGCGGCGTTGGGGTGCGCCGTTTCCGCGTCGCGCCCAGGACCAGGCGCCGCTCGTCGGCACCCGCGAGGAGCCCGGCATCGATCAGATCGCGCAGGCGATCGATCTCATCAAGCGCGACCCAAGCTCGCGCCGCATCATCGTGAGCGCTTGGAACGTGGCGGATCTGCCGCACATGGCGCTGCCGCCGTGCCACGCGTTCTTTCAGTTCCACGTGAGCGGTGGGCGGCTCGATCTGCAGCTCTACCAGCGATCGGCCGACATCGCGCTCGGGGTGCCGTTCAATATCGCGAGCTACGCGCTCCTGCTGATGCTGGTCGCAGAGGAGTGTGCGCTCACGCCGGGCGTATTCATCCACACGCTGGGCGACGCGCACATTTATCTGAACCACGTGGAGGGACTGAAGCTCCAGCTCACGCGCGAACCCTACCCGCTCCCGCAGGTCGAGATCGCGAAGAAGCCGCTCGCCGAGATCGGCTTCGAGGATATCCAGCTCCTCGATTACCAGCACCATCCGTTCATCCGCTTTGCGGTCTCGGTGTGAGCCGATGAAGCCGTTCGCGATCGTGGTCGCGGCGGACGAGGCGGGCGGCATCGGCCGCGCGGGGCGGCTGCCTTGGCGGCTTCCGGGCGAGATGGCGCATTTTCGCCGGCTCACGACGGAGGCGCGCCCGGGCCTGCAGAACGCGGTCATCATGGGGCGCAAGACCTTCGCGTCTCTCCCGCCTAAGTTTCGACCACTCCCGAACCGCCTCAACGTGGTCCTCTCGCGCGCGCCCGGCGATCCGCCCCCCGGCGCGCTTGCGGCCAGCTCCCTCGACGCCGCGCTCGCCCTGCTCGACGCGCGCGCGGACGTCGATCAGCTGTTCGTCATCGGAGGTGCGGAAGTCTATGGCGCGGCGCTCGCCCACCCGCGTTGCACGCTCGTGTACCTGACCCGGGTGCACGCGCGCTTCGACTGCGACACGTTCCTGTCGCCGCTCGACGCGAGCTTTCGTTTGGTCGCAGCGAGCGCTAGCGCGAGCGAGCAAAATCTCGCAGCGGGCGCTGGCGCGAGCGAGCAGAATCTCCAGCGAATGACGAGCGAGCGCGAGGGAACGATTTCGTATACGTTCGAGCTCTACGAACGCGGCGCTCAACAAGCGAGGACACCATGGGACTCTTGACCACCCTGCTCGGCAGCGGCACCGGTCTGAAGGTCGGCAGCAAGGCACCGGAGTTCACGCTCCCGGATCAGCACGGGAACGCGGTGAGCCTCGCCGACTTTCGCGGCAAGAAGAGCGTCGTCGTCTACTTCTACCCCAAGGACGACACCCCCGGCTGCACGCGCGAGAGCTGCTCGTTTCGCGATCAATATCAGGCCTTCACCGACGCGGGGGCAGAGGTGATCGGCATCAGCTCAGATTCGGAGCGCTCCCATCGTGCATTCGCGGACAAGTATCAGCTGCCCTTCCTGCTGCTCTCCGATCGCGATGGCCACGTGCGCCAGGCTTACGGCGTGCCCGCCGCGCTCGGCATGCTGCCCGGGCGCGTCACCTACGTCGTCGACAAGTCGGGCGTGATCCGCCACGCATTCAACTCGATGATGCAAGTCGAAAAGCACGTCCAAGAGGCGCTCGCAGCACTCAAGTCTGCGCAGGTCTAACGGCAACGCCTTTCACTTAGAGCGGCGGTCCCCGCCCCCACCGGTACCTCGTGCCTGCGAAGCGCTGTTACGTCGTAGACGGGAGCGTTGTCGGCGACGGCGACGGCACCATAGTGGGCCCGCGAGATCGCTAGGCAGGACAGGCTCAACTTCACCGGTTTTGCCGCCAACTATCCGTCGCCATCGCCTACAACGTCCACGCTAGCGGAGGGAAGTCTGGACGCGGTCGAATGGGGTGACGAACTTGCCGTTTGCGGCGCGTGACCTCACGCTCCCGCCTGCGTGTCGTCTGCCTCGCAAGCGCCTTCCCAGCAGCCTGTGCTGTCCGCCCATCGGATCAGCAAGGTTTACCGCATGGGCGAGGTCGACGTGCACGCCCTGCGCGACGTCGCCTTCGCCCTCTATCCGGGCGAGCTCGTGGTGCTGCTGGGCGCCTCCGGCAGCGGCAAATCGACGCTGCTCAACATCCTGGGCGGGCTCGATACGCCGACCACGGGTGAGGTGTTGTATCAGGGCGGCAACCTGACCCAAGCGGGCGAGGCGGAGCTCACGGACTACCACCGCCGCCACGTCGGCTTCGTGTTCCAGTTCTACAACCTGATTCCGAGCCTGACCGCGGAAGAGAACGTGGCGCTCGTGACCGACATCGTCGACACGCCGCTCGCGCCGAAGGAAGCATTGGCGCTGGTCGGCCTCGCGGAGCGGCGCGACCACTTCCCGGCACAGCTTTCGGGCGGCGAGCAGCAGCGCGTGGCGATCGCGCGCGCCGTCGCCAAACGGCCCGACATCTTGCTCTGCGACGAGCCCACGGGTGCGCTCGACTTTCGCACGGGGGTGCGCGTGCTCGAGGTGATCCGTCAGGTCAACCGCGAGCTCGGCACGAGCACCGCCGTGATCACGCACAACGCACCGGTCGGCGAGATGGCCGACCGCGTGTTGACGCTCTCGGACGGCCGTATCCAGAGCGAGCGCGTGAACGCCGCACCGAAGGACGCCAAGGAGCTCCACTGGTGAAGGCGCTGACCCGCAAGCTCTTTCGCGACATCGGTCACATGCGCGGGGCGGTGTTCACGATCTCGCTGGTCGTGGCGGCCGGGATCGCTGCCTTCGTCACGCTGCGCGGCACTTACGACTCGATCCTGCAGACGCGCGATCGCTACTACAGCCGCCAGCGCTTCGGAGATGTCTCCTCCGAGCTCGAGCGCGCGCCGCTCTCGCTCGTCGACCAGCTCGAGGCGCTCCCCGGTGTCGCGCGCGTCTACACGCGCGTCTGGGGCACCGCGCGCGTGCCGCTCGAGAATCTGGAGGAGCCGGCGCAAGCGCGCGTGCTGTCGATTCCTGAGGACGGCGTTCCTCCGCTCAACGGCGTCGAGCTGGTCGCGGGTCGCATGCCGAGCAGCGATCGCGACGACGAAGCGCTCTTGATCGAGCTGTTCGCGGAGAAGCACGGCGTCCAGCCAGGTGACGTGCTGCCGGTCGTGATGGAGGGCCGCCAGCGCGACATGCGCATCGTGGGCTTGGCGATGTCGCCCGAGTTCGTGCTCGCGGTGCCGAACGGCTCGTCAGCGCCCGCGCCCGAGCGCTTCGCGGTGCTCTGGCTGCCGCGTCCTGCGGCCGAGGCCGCGTACGACATGCGCGGGGCGTTCAACAGCGTGGTGCTCGACCTCGCGCCGCGCGTCGACGACGCCCAGATCGTCCCGAAGCTCGATCAGCTGCTCGATCGCTACGGCGGCCTCGGCGCCTACGCGCGGGCGCGCCAGGTCTCGAACTACTTCCTGAGCCAGGACCTCGAGCAGCTCTCCACCATGGCGACCGTAGCGCCGCTCATTTTCTTGGGCGTGGCTGCGTTTCTGCTCAACGTGGTGCTGTCGCGCTTGATCGAGCTCGATCGGCCGCAGATCGCCACGCTGAAGGCCGTCGGCTATTCGGATCGCGAGGTCGGCTTTCATTACCTGGAGCTGAGCCTGATCATCATCGTGACGGGCGCGGGCGTCGGCATCGTGCTCGGGGCCTGGCTCGGGCGGCATATGACCGAGATCTATCTCGCCTTCTATCGCATGCCGGGGCTCGCCTTTCGCATGGAGCCGAGGCTCGCGTTGACAGCGCTGCTGGTGAGCTTCGGGGCCGGGCTGACCGGTTCGTTCGTGGCGGTGCGGCGCGTGATCTTGCTGCCGCCCGCCGAAGCCATGCGTCCGGCGGCGCCCCCCAGCTATCGACAGGGCCCCCTCGGACGGGCGGTCACGCAGCAGCTCGGAAGTGCTGCGCGCATGGTCGCGCGCGAGATCTCGCGCCGCCCGATGCGCACCGTGCTCAGCGCGCTCGGCATCGGCGCAGCCACTGGGATCATCGTGGTGGGCCAGTTCTTCTCCGACGCCATCGCCTTCCTCACCGACGTCTACATGCAGGCCATGGATCGCGAGACCATCGCGGTGAGCTTCGTCAACCCCGTGCCCGTGGACACGGTGCGCGCCTTCGCGGCCTTGCCCGGGGTGCTCGATGTGCAGTCTCGCTCGCTCCTGCAAGTGCGCGTGCGCGCGGGCCATCACGAGCGCGTGGTGCCTGTGGTCGGCCACTCGGCGCGCAATTCGCTGCGCCCCTTGCTCGACAAAGACGTGCGCGACGTGGCGATCGGGCCGGGCGAGGTTCTGTTCACGGACGTGCTCGCGCGCGTGCTCGACGTGAGACCGGGGGAGACCGTGATGGCCGAGCCCCTGCAAGGCGAGCGCCGGCCGCGCCCGCTCAAGCTCACCGGCACGATCTCCGAGCTGATGGCGCTCTGGATCCACATGCCGCAGGACGACTTCGCGCGCTGGCTGGGCAGCGCGCCCATGGCCCACGAAGCGGCGCTCCAGGTGGATCGCGCCGAGATCGAGGCGGTGCAGGCGGAGCTGTTGAAGATGCCACAAGTCGCGAGCGTCTTGCGCAAGGAGGTCATGATCGCCGAGTTTCGCCGGCAGCAGGGGCAGACCATGGGCACGTTCTCGCTCGTGCTCACCCTGTTCGCGATCACGATCGCGATCTCGGTCGTGTACAACAACGCGCGCGTGGCGCTCTCCTTGCGCGGACGCGAGCTCGCCAGCCTGCGCGTGCTCGGCTTCACGCGCGGCGAGATCTCCTCGATCTTGATCGGCGAGCTAGCTGTGCAGGTGCTGCTCGGCATTCCGTTCGGGCTCTGGTTCGGCAAGTGGATGGCGCGCGGGATGATGGCCGCCAACGACCCCGAGGCGTTTCGCTTCCCCACTGCCATCAGCGACCACACCTACGCCTTCGCGGCGCTGGTCACCGTGTTGGCCGCGGTGGCGAGCGCGCTCTTGGTGCGGCGCAAGCTCGATAAGCTCGATCTCATCGAAGTGCTGAAGACGCGAGAGTAAGGGGCATGGACGCACGCAAACGACGGCGCCTGGTGGGGCGCGCGGTGACCGCTGCCGCGCTGTGCGCGGTGGCCGCGCTGATCGCGCTCGGCTTCGTGCCCAAACCGGTCGAGGCGACGATCGGCAAGGTCGAGCGCCGCGCGCTCGAGGTCACTGTGGACGAGTCGGGCAAGAGCCGGCTGCGCTCGAAATACGTGATCTCCGCGCCGGGCCTCGGGGAGCTCGAGCGCATTACGCTGCGCCCGGGCGACTTGGTGGAAGAGAACGCGGTCGTCGCGCACATCGCCCCGGCGGCGCCTCAGCTTCTGGACGAACGCACGCGCGCGGAGGCCGCGGCGCGCGTGGCGGTCGCGCGCGCGAACCAAGCGCGCACGCAGTCCGCGACTCAGCGCG
>CAZYWR010001141.1:0-6525 GCA_964651185.1 uncultured Polyangiales bacterium | reverse complement strand
CCTCTCGGGCGGGGCACTGACTGCGCGCCTCGCCGAAGGCATCGAACAGGCGCGCGCGGCGGCACACGCGCGCGGCGATCTGGCGCGCGAGCGCGAGCTCACCCTGAGCCAGGCGAGCCTCTTGCGAGAGCGCGGCGAGCTCGAGCGCGCGATCACGGTGCTCGAGCAATGGCGCGCGCGCACGCGCGGCGACGTCGAGATCTTGCGCGTGCTGTTGGAGCTCACGACTCTGGCAGAGCGCTGGGGCGACGTGGTCGCGATCGCGGAAGCGCTGTGCGCGGAGGACGAACCGGGCGTGTTGAGCCAGGTGGGAGAGCGTTTGCTCGTGGCCTGCCGCGCGCTCGGGCGGTTGGCGCTGGCCAGACCGGCGCTCGAGCACGCGCTCGCGCGCGATCCCAGACAAGCGGCTCTCGCGGCGTTGCTCGAGGAGCTGTACCGCGAGCTCGGCGACAAGCGCGCGCTCGCGGGTCTGCTCGCGAGCCGCATCGATGCGGACGCCGATCCAGAGCTGCGCTTCGAGCAGCTGCGGCGGGTGGGACAGCTCTTGGTCGAAGCCGGCGACGTGGAGCCCGCCATGGCGTACCTGAAGGCGGCGCTGGAGCAGCGCCCGGACGATCTGCCGACCGTGATCGCGCTGGTCGACGCACACATCACGGCCGGCCGGGCGGACGAAGCGCGCAACCTGCTCGAGCGCACCATGGGCGTGCTACGCAGCAAGCGCTCCCCCGAGCTCGCGCAGCTGCGCCACCGCATGGCCCGGCTCTTGGCCGCAGCCGGCGACGAACAAGGCCGTTACGAGTGGCTGAACTACGCGCTCGACGCGGACATGAACAACGGCGAGGTCGCGAGCGAGCTGGCGATCGTCGCGCAGGAGCACGGCCAGTACGAGATCGCGCTCAAGGCGCTGCGCGCGATCACGATGATGAAGGGGGAAGTGCCGATGTCGCGCGCCGAGGCGTTCTACCGCCAGGCGGTGATCGTCGCGCAAAAGGGCGAGACGCGTCGTGCGGTGCTCTGGGCCAAGAAGGCGAAGGCCGAAGACCAGCACTTCCCGGGGGTCGATCGCCTGATCGCCGAGCTCGAAAGCGCGTAGCGGCGCGGGCGCCGTGCCGCGCGCTCCTCAGGGGCCGCGGCTCTGGCGCCAGGGTCGCCTCGCGACGTTCGAGGGCCGCGCGCCCTTGAAAAGTCGGCCCCATCCAAGTTCTCTGCCTTCGTCGCTCCGGCTCGATCGCGCACGGGCACAGGCGCGCGTACGCGCGGAAATTGGGGAAGCGCCCTAGGCGGTCGATCGCGATCCGCTGGCTCGGCGGGCATTCACGTGATCAGCGCGGCGGGATCTGGCTTCTCGGCGGAGTCGGCGCTGCTCGCGACGCGGAGCGGATCCGCAGACACGGGTCGCCGGCGCTGAAGGGGCGCTTCCACGAAGCGATACGAAGCCGCGGCGAGCAAGTAGCTGCCTAGGCCGGCGATCACCACGGCCGCGGGCTTGCCGAAGCGCGGCGCGAGCTGCGCATTGGCGATGGCGGACGGTGCGAGGTGCCACAAGTAGAAGCCGTACGAGATGCGGCCGAAGGACGACAGCGGCGCCCAGCCGAGCAGCCGCGTCCAGCGCGCCGAATTCTGCGAGTCGGTCGACAGGACCAACCCGCCAGCGAGCAGCGCCATCGCGCTGAAGCCTGCTCGCTGCATCCAGGTGATGCCGCTCAAGCTCGGCGCAGCCACCATCCAGCCCAAGAGCGCGAGCAGCGACACCGGGCCGATGACGTTGAGCGCGCGTAGTAGCTGTGGTGGCATCGCCCGCTCGTGCCCAGTCAGCGGGTCGAACGCGAAGCGCGCATGCTTCCAGGCTGCGAGCGCGCACCCGATGAGTAGCGCGTCCGCGCGCGTGTCGATGCCGAAGTAGATGCGCCCGAAGCTCGCGCCGCTCGCGACCAGCAGGAGGCGCCAGCCGAGGACGCCGATCGCTCCGACCAGGATGATCGGAGCGAGATAGCGCCGCGCAGAAGGCAGACGGCACAGCAAGATCAGACAAAGCGGCCAGACCAAGTAGAACTGTTCCTCGACCGAGAGCGACCAGGTGTGCTCGAACCAGGCGCCAGGGTCGTCGTGGAACACGCGAAAATAGTTGTTCACGTACAGCAGTGAGGTCAGCGCGTTGCCGAAGAAGGCGAGTCGGTCTTGCTCGCCCTTGAGCGCCAAGACGAGCGCTGCGCCGATCGCCACGTACACGTAGAACGCAGGCAGGAGCCGATAGGCGCGGCGCAGATAGAACGCTCCGATCGAGATGGCGCCCCGCTGGTCATGCTCGACGAGGAGCAGGCCCGTGATCAGAAAGCCGCTCAACACGAAGAAGACGTCCACGCCCAGGTAACCAGCGCGGAGCACGTCGACGTGGAACAGGAACACGGCCAGCACCGCGATCGCACGCACCCCGTCCAGGGCTGGATTGTAAGCCGGACGGCGCATCTTCGAACAGCCTCCGCGTTCCGGTAAGTGGGGCCGTGACCTTAGCACCCGACCGACGCGGGCCCAGCGTCGCGGCTTACGGACTGTCCGCTATCGCGAGGCGAAGCGCTATCTCCGCGCGCCGGCGGCACCCGTGCCGGCCGCGTTCGGTGCCGAGGAACCGTCGAGTGCGACCCTCTGAAAAGGCGTGAGCCGTAAGTCGGCCAAGGCGGGGTGCACACGCTCGAGCAGGTCGTTGCGCACTGCCAGCACCATGCGCGCATCGGTATGGGGCGCGCAGGGCGGTGGCGGATCGACGAAGTAGGCCGTGTATTCGCGCGCGAAGCGCTCGCCGCCGGCTTCTTCGAAGCGCTCGAGCCAGATGTCGTCCTGATGCGCCAAAAACAACGCGGGATGGATGGTCGCGTACGTGTACGCATAATCCACCTTGCCGATGCGCGGCCGGTAGCTGCCGTGCCGCGCCACCCACGCGTCCGCGAGGCCTAGGGGATCGTGCATATAGATGTCGGGAAGCTCGTAGCCGATCAGCCCGGGCGCTTCGGCGGCGACCACATCTCCCCGCTGCAGCACGGGGATGAGCGGCTCACCGATCGCGCGATAGCATTGGAGGATGCCCGGCAGACCGGGCTGCACGTGTGGCGGCAAGTGCCAAACGTTCCAAGTCAAGGTGAGCAGCGCGGCCGCAGCGAGCAGCGCGGACACGTTCGTCGCGAGCGCGCGGCGCGGGGAGTCGGGTGCACGCGCGCGCGTGAGCGCCTCGAGCGCGACCGCGAGCAGTGCGGCCAAGACGGGCGCGAACATCGCGAGCAGGCGATAGTGGGGCATCCAATCGCCGCCGTTGAGCAGGATGGAAGGCAGCTCGCTCGCCACCACGCTCGCCAACAGCCACACGGGAGGCGACGGCGCGAGCCACACCGCCAAGAGCGCCCCGAACGCGAGGGAGAAGCAGGAGATTCCAAAGCGCGCGAGGTAGATGGTCCCGCGGCCCAAGTTCGTCGCGACCAGTTTCAGGTCGCTGAGGGGTACGGCCTTCGCGGTGATCGAGTTCGGGAGCCACGCACCGTAATACGCGAGGCGAAAGACGGTGACGGCGGCGGCGATCGCGATGAAGGCAGCGAGCGCGCTGAGCGCGCGGCGCGTTCTGACCCCGTCGGCAGCGCGAAATGCACCGTCCTCGGCGAACGCGAGGTAGAGCGTACAGAGCACGGCGATGACGCCGGTCTCAGGTCGGGTAAGGAAGAGCAGACCGGCCAGCACACCGATCACAGCCGGCGTTCGTCGGGCCAACACGCTCTCCAGCGCCGCCACCAGCAAGAACGCGAAGAGCCCTGCTTCGAGGCCGTTCGAAACCGTAAACCAAAAGTGCGGGTTGAGCCCGAGGATCAGCAGCGCGCCGTAAGTGGGCGCGGGGCCCGCCCCGAGCAGGCGGGAAAGGCGCGCGGTCCAAATCAGCGCGAGCAGCGCGAAGCACACGCCGAGCGCGACGGCCGCGACATCGAGGGGCAAGCCGAGCCGCGCCGGGATGGCAAGGAGCAGCGTCCAGAGTAGGTTGGTCATCCCCTCGACGTGCTCACCCGCGTTGTAGACGAGGCCCTCGCCGCGCGCGAGGTTGCGCGCGTACCGAACCGTGATGTAGGCGTCGTCGATCAGCTCGAAGCGAGAGACGGAGAGCAGCAGCAGCGGGAGCAGGAGCGCGCTGGCCATGCGAGCATGCGAGAGCGGCATCACCGTAAGCTCGCGAGGTGTGGCAGGCGCCTGGTCGCGCTCGAGCGCAAACGTCATGGCCGCCGCGCTGGGGAGTCCGCGCGCCCGCGAGCTCGCCTCGCATGGCAGACGGGAGGGCTGGCCGCTTCGTGCATAGGTCCTACTCCGATTCGCGCGATGACCGTCGAATGAGCCCTGAAATGATGGCCCCTGCGCTGAAGCGCGCTCCCGGCGCGATGGATGTGTGAACGGGCTGACGCAACTTGGTGAGCGACGATTCCGGTGTGCGCGTTTCGACGACCGGACCTTACGGTCCCTAGCAGACGCACTCGAACGCGCAATCGCGGCCCCGTCGCCCACGCATGTCGGCGCGTTAGGGGACCGTTCTGCGCGCTCAGTTTGTGAGCGAGGCGCCTTTGCGCGAGCGCGTGAGGGCGCTGCGCACCTCTCTGGCGTCCTTGGCGTTTGGACGCTTCAGCAGGTAATGCGCGAGATCCATCGACGCCACCTGGTGAGCGCCGAGCTTCAACGCCAACAGCCCGCGATCCCGGCGCAGCTCGGGAGAAGTCGCGAGCTCGACCAAGCGCTCGGTGACCAAGAACGCGCGCGCGTGATCGCGGCGCGCGTCGTGGATGCGATTGAGGTTGAGCAGCATGCGCTGCGCGAGCTGCGCCACGTCGACGCGCGCCAGGTGCTCGGGCGCGAGCGCGCTCGACGGCCCGAGCGCACGCGAGAGCAAGAGCTCGAGATCGGCCCGCGTCAGGATGCGGCCTTCGAACGGGTCCACGTACGCGCCGTGCGGCTCGCCCACGCGCACCAAGAAGTGCCCCGGAAAGCCGATCGGCGCGACCGGCAAGTGGAGCCGCTCGGCCACCGCGATGTACACCACCGCGAGCGCGATCGGGATTCCTTGCCGGCGCCGCAGCACGCTGTCGAGGTAGCTGTTCTCCGGGTCGTAGTATTCGCGCGGGTTGCCGCGGAAGCCGTGGCGCATGCAGACGTGATAGACGAGCGCGCTCGCCTGTTCGTGCGCGTCCAGCTCGTCCAGGCGCCCGCCGTCGAAGTCGGCAGCCAAGCTATCGAGGCTCGCCAGCACCTGACTTGGCACGAGCTGCGGATGTGCGTCGCGCGCGATCCAGAGCGCGGCGTGCTCCGCGCGCACGTCGTGGCGGCGCACGAGCTCGCCGAGCGTGCGTGAGCCGAGGATGTGTGCGCGCGGCTTCTTCATGCGAACTCGTGCTCGGCCCAGGCGCCGAGCGTCGGGACGGTTTCGCCCTGCCGGCGCGGCATCACGCACCAGCGCAGGACGTGTTCGCCGAGCGGCAGGAGCACGGGCTCGCTGCGCTCGGATTTGGCCTCCACGCGCAGAACGGGCGGCGGCGCGAGCCCGCTGTCCGGATCGGGCTCGCACACGCCCCACTGCACTGCGCGGCCGAAGCAAACGGTCGCGGTCACAGCGACGAGATCGCACAAGGCTTGGAACGAGAGCGGATCGATCCAGCGCAGGACGTCGCTGGCCTCGGGCACGATCACGGCTTCGAGCCGTTCGATGCCGCTTCGCGAAGGTTCTACGCCCGCATAGCCGAGCTCGCGCAGCAAGTCCGCGCCCGCGCGCGCGAGCTGCCCGGGCTGGCTGCCCCATACTCCCCAATCGCTCGCGCGGGCGCGCAGTCCGTCCGCGAACGCTTCGCACAGCGCATGCGCGGCGCGCGCACAGGGGGCGCGAAAGCGCATGCGCGCTTCGTCGCCCGCGAGCCCGTCGACCTGCTGGGCCTCACGGCGCAGAAGCGCGAGCGCGTGGCGCGCGCTCGCGTCGTCGAGAGGCGCGAGGGCGAACGCAAAGGGCGCGAGCGCCGGCGTGGGGTCGAACGGAAATGCCGCCAATGCATAGAGCTCGAGCGCACAGGGCGCCGACGCGTCTGTGACCAGCTCGGCGGGCGGGCGGCTCAGCTCGGCGAGCAGTGCCGCTTCGACCTGCGGCTTGAGCGCGGCGTGCAAAGCGCGCGCGCTCGCCGCGGCGCGAAACGACGCGAGCACGATGCTGCGCGAGCCGCCGGGCGGCTGCGCGTACACGACCCGCGGATGGACCGGCAGAGCCGGCCAGCGCTCGGCGCGGCGCCGCAGTCCGGGCGCGAGCTGGTCCAGGGGACCGGGCACGAAGCCGTCGAATCGTTCACCCATCCGTCTCGCCATGTAGCACGCGAGGCCTCGCGCGCGCACCGCCGGCCACCTGTGCATGGGCGCCAGGCGGCGCCGAGGGGCGCTGTGTGTGGGCTCCGAGCGCAGTGGCGCGGGTGCGATGAAACGACCTGATCTGGAGGGTCCGCCACGCAAGTCCGCTGGCCACCCATGGTA
>CAZYWR010001140.1:0-1590 GCA_964651185.1 uncultured Polyangiales bacterium | reverse complement strand
GCTGCGGATCGCGGCGACGACATCATCCACCGAGACGTCGAAGCGGCGCAGCTCGGCGGGCGTGAACAACACCGAGAACTCCTTCGCGAAGCCGCCGAAGTTCGCCACCTCCGCGACGCCCGATGCGCGCAAGAGCCGCGGGATCACCACCCAGTCGTTGAGCGTGCGCAGATCCGTCAGATCGAGCGTCCCGTCTGAGACCAGCTCATAGCGGTAGATTTCGCCGTACGCGGTCGCGAGCGGACCGAGCTCCGGGCGCGCATCGTCCGGCAGCTCGACCGCGCTCAGGCGCTCCTGCACGCGCTGGCGCGCCCAGTAGCCCTCCGTGCCCTCTTCGAACAAGAGCTGCACCACCGCCAACCCGAAGATCGTGCGCGAACGGATGATCTCCACGCGCGGCACGTTGCGCAGGCCGATTTCGATCGGGATCGTGACCTGACGCTCGACTTCCTCGGGCGCGCGACCGGGAAAAGTCGTGATGACCTGAACCATTTGGCCGGAGATGTCCGGATACGCTTCGACTTTCTGGTGCGCGGCCGCGAACGCCCCGCTCGCGATCAAGAGCGCCAGGATCACGAACACGTAGATCCGATAACGCAGCGCGAGGCGGATGAGCTTCGGGATCACAGCGTGCTTCCCGCGTGCACGACGTCCGCGATCACCGGCTTGAGCAGCACCACGCCCGCGCCCATCACGCGCTCGTCGGGCTTCACGCCGCTCACGACCTCGACGTCGCTCCCGCGTTCGGCCCCGAGCTGCACGACCGTCACGCGCCACTCGGTCGGCGCGGCTCCGCGATCTTGCTCGCGCGCGCCAGCCCGCGCTTCGATGTTGGGCTCGCGCGCGCCAGCCCGCGCTTCGACGTTGGGCTCGCTAGCGCGCGCTTCGACCAGCACGTACTCCTCGTGGCCGATGTGCACGATCGCCGCCTGCGGTACGAACGTGGCCATGCGCGCGTCGGTTCCGATGCCGACGTCCGCGAACATGCCGGGACGCACCGTCTCGCCCGGACGATCGATCAACACGACCACCCGTAAGGTGCGCTGCGCGGCGCTCAAGGTCGGGAGCACGCGCGCGATCTGACCTGTCAGGCCGGCGTCGGGCGCGGCGTACAGGTGGACCGAGCAGCGCTGCCCCGTGCGCAGACCGCCGGCGCGCGTCTCCGGCACCTCGGCCACCAAGAGCACGCGCCCCGCGACGGCCTCGCGTAGCAGATCGGGGGCCAGGCCGGCCTGCTCGAGCTGATTGGTGAGCGCCTCCTGCTTGCGCTCTGCGGCGTACCTGGCCGCCTCCGCCTCGTGGACCTGACTATCGCTCTCGAGCTTGCGCTCGAGCAGGGTCGCGCGCTCGAGCGCGAGCTCACGCGGCGAATCGGAGCCGACCTCCACCAAGCGCTGCAAGCGATCGACCACCTCGCTCTGCGTGCGTAGCCGCGTGGCCGCGAGCTTGCGCGTGTTGTCGAGCTGACGTCGCGTGAAAGACACGTTCGCGCCCGACTGCGCCCATTCGGCGTACGTGGTGACGAGCTCCGGATTCGCGAACTCCCAGTCGGGCACGCCGCCCGGATCGGCCGGCACCGCGGCGAGCACG
>CAZYWR010001139.1:0-1675 GCA_964651185.1 uncultured Polyangiales bacterium | reverse complement strand
CGAGTACGGCGAGCCGGGCAAGGGAGCGGGCCGCCATTTTTCGGCGGTGTCGCGGGTCGCGCAGGTGGCGCGCACGGTCGCGGACGAACCGACGTACTTGGACGCCCAAGAGCTCGCCTTCGAGTACGCGGACGGCGAAGCCCTGGTCGGAGGAGGCAGTCGCGTGGTCGGCCTCTATCGCGCTCGGCGCAGCGACACGAGCGCGCGCGGCCGTGACGGGAGCGCAGATTAAGCGTTGCAGCTTTGACGTACGCGGCGCTGGCATCCGCGCTCCGCCTATCGAGGCGAGCGAATCCGTTCGCCGCAGTCGCGGCGCTGGCCCGCGCCTCGACGGCGACGGTTGCCCGTCGTTCTGCCGCGTGAGCTTACGACCCGAAGGGGAATGCGCGAGCAACGGATCTGCCTTCAACGGTGCGACGCCTCCCGCAGCTCCGCATCAGCCGGCTTCGAGCCGCTCGAGAACGCGTGCACGGTTCGGGCGTGGCTCCATGGAAGCACGTACCAGACATCAAACAACGCCGTCACATCCAGCGCAGCGAGTTCGGATCCCAACTGCGTTCAGCCGTGCTCCCAACGAGGACGGGATCGGCAAATGCGACAACCGCGCCGAGTAGCATCCCGAAGTGCAAGGGCAGGCGGTCGGTGAACTGCTGCTTGCGTACCCACGCAGCCCACTTGCTCTGGGCAAGCGACGCGAACCCCTCAGTGGCGATCGAAAGCGCATGTAGGGTTACCCCTCGGGCAGTCGCCACGAGGCGCAAGGATTCCGCGAGCAGCTTCCCTTGAATACGATGCGCGCGCGACAGCAAGAAAACGTCCGCGTAATCACGCCAACGTGTGTTCGTGGTTCCGCGGTGAAGCGCGGTGACCAGCTTCTCCGCGAACACCATGGGCAGCGGATAGCCAATTACGCTGATCTGCCCGCCCAGGAGCCGTTCCAGCGCGACGGGGATCGGTGTCGGAGTGATCGGATCACCGAAGCTGACATCGACGTGGAACTCTTGCCGCGCGCTCGCGAGCGAGCCGCGCACCGCAATACGGACGCCGCTGTACGCGGCGTCCTCGCGAATGACCTCCGCTCCGTCAGCCTCCAACGCCCAACCGTCGTCCCGCGCGAGCGTAGCGATTTCCGCGATGACTGACTCGAGGATCGGCAGTGCGTTCGGCAGACTCTGGGTCGAGAGATCGACATCGCGCGTAGGTCGGCGGATATCGTAGGCCGACAACAGCACGCCCCCTTTGAGCACGAAGTCCCCGGCGCGGTCGGACGTCGACAGACGATCGACGAACGCTTCGAGCGCGTGCAGCTGTAGCAGCTCATCCGTGGACCGCCCTTCCTCGCGCGCTTTCTTGCGCAACGCGAGGTACACACGGCCCGCGGTCGTCGCGTTCGTGGGCTGCCTGCTCAAAGCAGCACCTCGAGGGCGTGGCGAAGCGGCGCGCTCGCGCGAGGCAGCTTCTCCGCCAACGCAATCAGCCGCCCTGGCTCGGATCCGCGACGTCGAAGCCAGCGGCGCAGCGCTTCATTTGCCACGTCGTGCCCCTCACGACCTCGCAGGCGAAAAGCGTCTACGATGCTGCGCTCGTCCGAGTACAAACCGATCATGATCCCGTTACCGAGCTCGAGCGCGCCACGGCCAATCTCGAAGGTTTCCGGCTGGAAAAAGTGCCACTG
>CAZYWR010001138.1:0-3077 GCA_964651185.1 uncultured Polyangiales bacterium | reverse complement strand
CGAAGTGCCCGCGCCGCACGCCTCCAAGCCGCTGGGACGCGCGGCTTTTGCGGGCACGGCGCTGTGGGTCTTCGTGCAGGTGGCGCTGCCGCTGCGTCATTACCTGTACTCCGGGGACGTGCTGCGCACCGAGCAGGGGTTTCGCTGGTCCTGGCACGTGATGGTCGCGGACCGCAGCGGGATTGCGACGTTTCGCGTGGTCGACCAGAGCGGCCGTACGCGCTGGGTTCAGCCATCGCGCGACCTGACCCCGATGCAGGTGCGCACGATGGCCACCCAACCCGACCTAATCCTCACCTACGCGCACCATCTGCGCGACCAATACGCCGCCCGCGGCGAGCGGGTGCGGGTCTACGCAGATGTCTTCGTCGCTACGAACGGCCGCCCTAGCCAGCGTTTGGTGGACCCCGAAGTCGATCTGGCCGCGCAAAATGACACGCTTTTTGGCTACCCATGGGTGCGGAGCGCGCCACCGGGCCGATAAGCCGCACGTCAGGCTTGCCCGGCGGGGAGGATGACCTCACAGTTGTGCCTGAGATTCATAATCCTTTTCAATAAGGCCCCTCCATCGTCCCGCGACGCCTCTGAACGCAGCGAGCCATCGTGAATTTTCCGACTCGAGACCAGCCCCTTTCTTTGCATCACGGCCTAGAGCCGAAGCAGCGAACTGGGCTGTCGTTGCCTGCGAACGTCGCGCTTTCAGGTCTCGTGCACGGCGCGGTGGCGGTCGCCCTCCACATCTTGCCGGCGCCGGCCGCGAGCCGCGTCACGCAGGAGCCCGCCTCCGTTCTCGTCGAGATGACGGTGCTCAGCCCCCCCACGCCCCCGCCGGAGCCGGTCGGGACCGTGCGTTCGCAAGAGCCTGACGTCGCGCCGATCGCGACGCCCCGGCCCGCGCCGCGTTTGCGTAAGCCCAGCGCGCCCGCGCCGTCTTCGACTCCTCCGCCGGCCGAGCAAGTGGCCGAACCGCCGCCTGTGCCGGAGCCGCCCGCGGCCGCGCCCACGGAGGTCGCGGCCGCACTCGCCGCGCTGGAAGGGGTCGGCGCTCCGGTCTCCGCCGTGCAGCCAGGCTCGGGCGGCGCGGTGGGTGCGACCGGCGCGCAAGCCGGTTCACTTCCGTTCGGCGCTGCAGCCGGACCGAGCGAGGCGGACCGCTTGCGCGCCCAGCGCAGCTACGTCCACTCCCTGGAAGGACTGATTCGGGCGCACACCCGCTATCCACGCGCGGCCGCGCGCGCCGGGCTCGAGGGGCGCGTGGTGCTAGCCTTGCGCATCGCGCGCGATGGCGGACTGGTGGGCCTGCGGGTCGCATCGACGTCCGGGCACGGCTTGCTCGATGAGGCGGCGCTGGACGCTGCGCGCGAGATCGGGCGCCTGCCCCCGCCGCCTGCGCTCGCCGCCCTCGGCAGCGGCGACGAGGTGCGGGTCGGCGTCGTGTACATGGTGCGCTGAGCGGTCGATCCGGGCCGACTCCTCCGTGCGGTGCGCGATCGCGGGCATGGCGAGCGCAGGAGTACGCGTTCTTGCTCGACCAGCTCGGCATCCCCGGTGCGGCCGCTTCGCCTATGCTTCACGCTCGCAGCCAGTTCTCCACGTTGAGGTCTTTGACTCGCTCGAATTCGCGCTGATCGTCGGTGACGACGGTGCAACCGAGCGCGACGGCTTGGGCGGCGATCAGCAGATCGTTGCCGCCGATGAGCTGACCGGCTCGTTCGAGCTGCGCGCGAATGTCGCCGTAGAGGGAGTCGGCGGGCGCCTCGAGCGGCGCGGGAGACCCTGGCCTATGTCAGGGCATATGCCAGGGAATTCTCAATGTCAATCGCCTGTTTCGGTGCGGTTGGCTCGGTTCGACCGCCTCCGAGGATAACGCTCTCGCGGCGAGAAGATAGTGATGGCGGGGGGCTTCCCTTACCATCGTGGGCGCATGAAGCGGGGGGCACTGTGGCTAGGCGCGTTCGCGCTCTGCGGCGCATGTTATTCGATGACGCTGATGCAGGAGCCCAAGCCGCTCCCCCAGGGTAAGGTGCGCGGCTCGGCTGGCTTCGCCGTGAACACCACGAGCCCGGGGCCGAGTCCGCAGCTCGCCGCCCGTGTGGGACTGGGCGCAGCGACGGAAGTCCGGCTCAAGCTCAGCTTTCCGGCACGCACAGGCCCCGTGGGAGACGTGGAGGCCGGCTTCAACGTCCAACCTTACGACTCCAAGCTGTTCGGGTTGTTCCTGATGCCGCACTATCGTTACTACGTGATCGAGGAGGACTTCGACGGCCATTTCGACGAGGATGACCCGGAGCACAAGCGCCGCATTCAAGCCTTCGCGATTCCGATGCTGGCCGTGTTCCACGTGGGCTGGTACGAGCTGTTCATCGGCCCCGATCTCCATGCCGGCACGCGAGATCGACGGGGCTTTCTCGCGCTCGGCGGACACATCGGCGCTTCGGTCGCGAGCGGGCGCTTCGTGCACCTTACTCTGGAGGTAGGTGTGCTCGGTTCGGTCGCCGGCGTGCACACGATGCGGGGTCAAGAGGGCGCCCTCACGCAGAGCGTGCTCACCGTGGGCAACCTGATGAGCGAGATCGGCTTCTCGGTCAGCTTCGGCTCGCAGTACCGCAAGTGAAGACGGCAAAGTCAGAGATCGCTGTCCGCGCGATAAACGTCGTCGCCTACTTCAACGCGCATCGCGGCGCGCGTGCGCGCGGGCTAACGTGGCCGCATGCAGATCGTGGTGATGGGAGTCTCGGGCTCCGGCAAGACCGTGGTGGGTCGAGCGCTGGCGGCGCGGCTCGGGCTTCCTTACGCGGACGGCGACGCGTTTCACTCAGCGGCCAACATCGCGAAGATGCAGAGCGGCGTGCCGCTTGACGACGCTGATCGCGCGCCGTGGCTCGATATGGTCGGGGCGTGGCTCGCGGAGCGCGACGGTGTCGTGAGCTGCTCTGCGCTGAGGCGGGCGTACCGCGATCGCCTGCGCAAGTTCGCGCCGCGCGCGTTCTTCGTGCAGCTGAACGTGGACCCCACGCTGCTGCAGGAGCGGCTCGACGCGCGCAAAGGCCACTTCATGCCGAGCTCGCTGTTGCACT
>CAZYWR010001137.1:0-2407 GCA_964651185.1 uncultured Polyangiales bacterium | reverse complement strand
GACGCGTATCGCGAACCTGCTCGCGGTCATAGGCTACGCAGCGGCGTTCTGGCTCGCGCGGCGTCCGTTCAGCATCGGTCTGCAGGCGGGCATCTTGCTGGCGAACACCCAGCTATTGGTCGTCGCGACGGCGCTCACGCTCGATGATCCGACCGAGATCGGCGCCTCCTTGATGTTCCAGGGGCTCACGCCGTTGCTCGCCGCGGCGACGGTACGCGCGCGCGGAACGCTGATCGCCACGCTGAGCGCGGTCGCATCCGTGCTCCTGGTCTGCGCGCTGCAGCTTCGCTCGCAGCTGCCCACCGCGCTCATCGGACGCGCGCTCGGCGGAGCCGTGTTCTTCGTGATCGTCGCGGGCGTGGTCGCGCTGTTGACGGCAGCCGCGGCGAACAAATCATGGCGCGAGCAGATCGAGCGCGAACAAGCCGCGGCGCAGGCCCGAGCCGCCGCAGATCGGGCCGAGCAGCGCCTGCGCAAGCTCTCCGAAGAGCTCGAAAAAGGCCGGCGCATGGACGCGCTCGGCCGCCTCGCGAGCGGCGTGGCCCACGACTTCAACAACCTGCTGTCAGTCGTGCAGTCGTGTACGAGCATGATCCGCGACCAGTTGCCTCCCGAGCATCGCTCCCAGCGCGAGCTCGGCGTGGTGGAAGATGCGGTCACCCAGGCGGCCGCGCTTACCGGGCAGCTGCTCTCGTTCGCGCGCAGCCAGGTACTTCCCGGAGGCCGCACTGTTCCGAGCGATGCGCTGGTCCAGCTGAGACCGCTCCTGCAGCGCGCGCTCGGCGCGCGCGTTCAGCTCGAGTTCGAGCTGTCTTCCTCGCGCTGGGAGACCGCGCTCGGCCCCGGGCAGGTCGAGCAGATCATCATGAACTTGGCGATGAACGCGCGTGACGCGATGCCGGATGGCGGGCACCTGCGTGTGCAGGTGAGCGACTGCCTGCTGGAGTCGGATCAAGTCCGTCCGCTCGCGCCGGGTGCGTACGTCCTCATCGAGGTGAGCGATACCGGTGTCGGGATGACGCCGGAAGTGCAGGCGCACGTGTTCGAGCCGTTCTTCAGCACTAAATCGGCGCGCGGTGGAACGGGCCTCGGACTCGCGACCAGCTTCGGCCTCGCGCGCCAGATCGGCGGAACCCTGACGGTGGACTCCAGACTCGGCGAGGGCTCGACGTTTCGCGTGTACTTGCCGCGCGCTCCAGAACGATCTGTCGAGGGCGCACTAGATTTCGCTGCGCCCGCGCCGTGCGGAGCCGAGGCGCTCCACGTGCTCGTGGTAGACGACGACGAGCGCATCGCAGAGATCACGGCGCGTCTGCTCGAGCTGTCCGGCCATCACGCGGTCACCGCCGGCTCGGCCGACGCCGCGCTCGAGCGCGCCAAGAGCACGCGCTTCGACACCATCCTGACCGACGTCGTGCTGGGGCGCGAAGACGGACTCGACATCCTCGCGCAGCTGCGCATTCTGCAGCCGCACGCGGGTGCGATCGTCATGTCGGGCTTCACCCCCTCACCCGAGCGGCTCGATGCGCTGCGACGGATCGGGATCGTCTTCTTGCCCAAGCCCTTCTCCAGCGCGGCGCTGCAGGCCGCGATCGGCAGCCTGCCGCCCGGCAAGCTGGCCCCCGCCTGCTGAGCGCGCGCTGTCCAGTCGCGTTCGTGGCCCGCATTGGCGCTCGTTTGTTTGCCCGCCGGCGTCCGATACCGGATTACATGGTAAGCGGCGCACACCGCGTCGCGCGTCGCACGGTTTGTGAAGCAGCCGGCCATGTCGCGGCTTGCGCCTTGTGGAGGGGCGCGAAGCGATCGTCCAATTGCGCATGGATTTCTTTCGTGGGCGCCCGGCCCCCCGCGGGGCGCCTCAGCGCGGTCGCGCGTTGCTGCTGCTTGCGCTCGCGGGCTGCGGTCGCGTGGGACTCGAGATGTTGCCGAGCGCGGTCGACGATCGAGATGCACCCGACGTCGTGTCGCCTGAGCAAGACGGGGGCGCAGACGACGACGACGCAAGCGTACTTCGAGATGCACCCGACGTCGTGTCGCCTGAGCAAGACGGGGGCGCAGACGACGACGCCGCAAACGTACTTCCTGAAGCAGACGCAGCCGTCAACCCAGAGACTGACGCGGGCGCAGACGCGGCGACCGGCATGAACGCAGACGCGAGCCTGGAGATGGACGCCGGCACGAGCGCGGACGCTGGCGCAAACGCAGATGCTACGGCCGACGCCGCATCGAGCAAATCCACAGACGCCGGCGCGAACGCAGATGCCGGCGCGAACGCAGATGCCGGCGCCGCAGATGCCGGGACGAAGACGGACGCCGGCGCGAGCACCCCGCTCGGCACGCGCATCGTGCTCGACAACTCGGCCAATACCAGCGCGCTCCGAGACTATCCCGTACGCGAGGTGCTCGA
>CAZYWR010001136.1:0-3578 GCA_964651185.1 uncultured Polyangiales bacterium | reverse complement strand
TTCCTAAGTGAACGGCATTGGCCTTAGGAGGGGGGCCCCCCACGGACGAGCAACCCCCAGCTCCCCCAGCGTCAGTCTCGCCATCCGTCACGCACGTGAGACCAGCAACGGACGCAAGAACTCGTTTATCATGTCGATATGGTGTGGAAGCGGGCCGCGCGGGCGGCTTGTGTCGGGATGTTGATCGCATGCGGAAGTCAGACCCCTGCGCCGAGTGCGCCTGCATCCGCCGTCACGCGAGCGCCGGAGCCCGCGTTCGAGCCGCTGCGTGAGCCGATCGTAGTGCGTGACGTCGGGTTCAATGCGCCAGAGTCCGTGGTGTACGATCCTTACGCGGACGTCTACTTGGTCAGCAACGTCGCGGGCGGGGCGCTCGAAATTGACGACCGCGCGTTCATCTCGCGCGTGCGGCCGGACGGAAGCCTGGAAGCGCTCAAGTGGATCGATTCTGCGCGGCCGGACGTCGAGCTCCACGCGCCCAAAGGCATGGCGATCGTCGGCGACGTCCTGTACGTCGCCGACGTACGTTACGTGCGCAAATTCGCGCGCGCGGACGGCCGTGTGCTGGGCGCGATCGCCCTCGAGGACTCGAGCTTCCTCCACGATCTCGCGGCGGACGAGCGCGGCGCGGTGTTCGTCTCCGACACCGGGCTCGGCGCCGGCTTCGCAGCCATCGGCGGCGACGCCGTGTACCGGATCGCTTCGGACGGAGTGGTCAGCGTGATCGCTCGCGCGCGTTCTCTCGGACAGCCGAGCGGACTGTGGGCCGCGCCGGAAGGACTCTGGGTCGCGAGCTTTGCTGCGGGGGAGCTCTATCTCCTCACACCGAGCGGCGTGCGCACGCGCCGCCTCTCGCCTCCCAAGGGCTCGCTCGATGGCGTCGCGATGCTGAATGGGCGACTCTTCGTATCGAGCTGGGAAGCGAGCGCAGTCTACGAGCTCGGTCCGCGAGGTTTCGTCGAGCGCATCGCGAACCTGAAGGCACCGGCCGATCTGGGCGTCGATCGCAAACGTCAGCGTCTCCTCGTCACGCACTACGACGAAAACGCGCTCAGCGTTCACCAGCTCTGAGCAGCGTCGCTTCACTGGCGACGCGTCGTGCATAAGCGAGAGCTGCGCATCATCTACGCCGTGCCACCCGCGAATCTGCCGCTCTGCGAGCCACGAGCTGCCACACTCCGGGGCAGCTGCGCCTTCGCGTGGCGAGGATGCATGTCTCGATTTTCAGCCCGGCGAGACACGTCTAGCATGAAACGCGCTTTTCGCGCCGGACGAAGCCGCGCGTTGGGCGCCCTGGTTTCACGCGCGGAACACGCTTTTTCGCCCAGCTGTCCCTTCGCAGACGCGAGCCCCTTTTGCTAGGCTCGCGCCGTGCTCGACCCACCCGACCTCGCGACGCGCCTTGCGGATGTGACGGCGTGGCTGTGTTCCAAGTGGAATGGGGGTGGGCTCATCTTGACCGTGACGGGCGCTGGCATCTCGGCGGAGAGCGGCGTCCCGACGTTTCGCGGAGAAGAGGGTTATTGGCGCATCGGCTCGCGCGAATATTTCCCGGAGGAGCTCGCCACGCGCGCAGCCTTCCTGCGCATGCCCGAAGAGATCTGGGGCTGGTACTTATATCGGCGCAGCGTTTGCCATGCGGCGTCGCCCAACGCGGGCCATCTCGCGTTGGCCGAGCTCGAACGAGGCCTCGTCGAGCGCGGCGAGGGCGACCGCTTCCTGCTCATCACGCAGAACGTGGACGGCCTGCATTTACGCGCCGGAAACACCCCCGCGCGCACGTATCAGATCCACGGCAACCTCGACTACATGCGCTCGATCCGCGAAGACGACACGCGCATCTACCCATTGCCGAAGGAGCTCGGCGCGCGTTGGCCGCGCGGCCGCGCGATCGGCCCCGAGCAACGTGAACACCTGGTGTGTCCGCAGGAGAACGACCTCGCGCGGCCGCACGTGTTGTGGTTCGACGAGAGCTACGACGAAGAGCGCTTCCGCTTCCGCAGCTCGCTCGACGCCGTCGAGAGAGCGTCGCTGGTGATCGTAGTCGGCACCTCGGGCGCCACCAACCTGCCGTCGCTGATCGTTCATCGCGCGGCCGAACGGCGCATCCCGCTGCTCGTCATCAACCGCGACCCGAGTCCGTATTCGACGATGGCGGAGCGCATCCCGAACGGCCTGTTCGTGCAGGGGCCCGCCGGCGAAGTCATGCCGCCGCTCGTGAACTTCCTGCTCGACGGCGAGCTGCCGTAATCGAAACGTCCGCGCTCGTCAGTTGAGCGCCGAGCTCTTCTTGTTCTTGCTCCAGATCGCGTCCCAGTTCGCGCGGTAACTGGCGGTCGCCACCTGCGCAGGACCGCCATGACTGAGCTTGGGCTCAGACGCGCCCGCCGCGGGCGCGGTATCGGGCTCGGCGACCGTGACCTCGACGTCGCACAGGAGTGGAAACTCGGGGCGAGGTTTAAGGCGCAGCAGCTCGCCCATCACCGGCTGTCCCTCGCGCGCTTTGCGCACCAGGCCCGCCTCTACCCGATCTTCGCGCGCCCGAAGCACGGCCAGACTCTCGCCGTCGTCGCTGACCCCGTGGATTAGGATCGTATCGCCGCTCTGCTTCGGTTCAGAGCTCTCGGATTCCGGCGGACTCTTCTTCGTTCCGGGCTGCTGACTCACTTTGGGAACATAGCAAAGTACGCGGGATCGGACGAACTGCGGAAGTGACAATCGCCGCGCTCTCCCTGAGCGTTCTCGATCCTCGAGCTCGCATTGCGCTTCACCAGCGACCGCCGGCGCGAGCGCCACGCGTCCGCGAGCGGCCCCCCAACGTTCGACACGCGCGGAGCGGCTACTTGCCCGCGAGTGCCGAGGCCCGCTCGCAAGCGAGCTTCACGCCTGCGCCGCACGCGCGCGCGTACAGCTCCGACGCGCGACGCAGATCCCGCGCGACGCCCTCACCCACGGCGGTAAGCTCGGCCAGCCGCACACACCCTACCAAATGCCCTGCCTCGCAGGCGCTGCGATAGCGGAGCGCGGCCTGCGCGCTGCTCTGCGGCGCCAGCGAGCCGTTGCGCAGGCCGTCGCCGAGCTGCACGCAGCTCTCGCCGTCCGCCGCGCGGCAGCCGCGATCGAGCAGCTCTCGCGCCCGCGCAGGCGCGACCTCGTGGGCCTCGCGCTCGCGCTGCAGTAGCCGCCGACACGACGAGCCCACGCCGCCGCTGCAGGCCAGCTCGAAATAACCGGCGCTCTGCTTGGTCTGATCGGGACGGCGCGCGAGCTGCTCCCCGAGCTCGCCACAAGCTTGCGCGTCGCCTCGGTGGCAGGCCTGCGCGAACAGCTCGAGCGCGCGCCCCGCTTTGTTCTGCTCGCGCGGTGCATGCGGCTCGCTCTGGTCCTGCACGGATCCGTGCGCTTCTTTTTGCTCGTGCGCGGATGCACGTCTTTCGCTCTTCTGTTCGCGAGCGGTCTTCTCGCGAGCCGAGCCGTGCGTCTCGATGTTTTCGTCAGCGATCAACCGTTCGGCGAGGAGCGTACATGCGGGCGCGTCGCCGCCATCGCAAGCCTGCTCGTACAGCGCCCGCGCGCGC
>CAZYWR010001135.1:0-2451 GCA_964651185.1 uncultured Polyangiales bacterium | reverse complement strand
AGTTCGAGGCGCCGCGGCGACTGATGATGGATAGGGATGCCCCGATCGGCATTTTCGACTCCGGCTTGGGGGGCCTGACGGTCACGCATGCCATTTTGGATCGCCTGCCGCGCGAACGCTTGATTTACCTCGGCGACACGGCTCGCGTCCCTTACGGCACCCGCAGCGCGCATACGGTGCTCCGCTATGCGCGCGGCTGCGCGCGCCATCTCCAACGCCACCAGATCAAGCTCTTGATCGTGGCCTGCAATACCGTCAGCGCGGTCGCGCTCGACATGCTGCGCGTCGAGCTCGATATCCCGGTGCTCGGCGTCATCGAGCCGTCGGCGCGCGCGGCCGTGCGCGCGAGCCAGAGCGGGCGCGTGGGCGTGCTCGCGACGAGCGGCACGATCGCCTCGGGCGCGTATCCACGCGCGATCTTCGCGGAGAACTCGCGCGCGGAGGTCTTCGGCCTGGCTGCGCCGCTGCTGGTTCCGCTGGCGGAGGAGGGCTGGACCGCAGGCCAGGTGCCGGAGCTGGTGATCGACCGCTATCTGGGCGAGCTCGCGGCGCACGCCGTGGATTCGCTCGTGCTCGGCTGCACGCATTACCCGCTGTTTCGCCCCCTCATCGAGGCGCGCGCGGCCGCCTTGTGCGGCGCTGGCACGCGCGTGGTCGACAGCGCGGATGCGACCGCCGAAGAGCTTATCCGCACGCTGCAGGCGCGCGAGCTGGCGCGACCGGCCGCTGCCGCTGGGGAGCTCACGCTGTTCGTGACCGACATCCCGGGCCGCTTCGGCGAGGTCGCGAGCCGCTTTCTCGGGCGGCCGATCGAGGGGCTGCGGGTCGAGCAGATCGACCTCTGATCGCGTCCTGAGTCGCGTTCTCGCCGCGCTTCTGACACTCTGTAGAGCATGATTCTGCAGACCGAGATCGTGGAGCAGGCGATCGACGGAGCCCAGCGCGCGCAGTTCGTCAAAGAGGTGATCGCGGCGCGCGACGGCACTTTCCCGATCGGCATGGTGCGCAAACGTCTGGTCGCGCCACAGCCCTCCGGGCCCGGGATCGCGAACGGGGTACGCGTCGCGCGGCGGAGCTCCATTCCGGCCGATGTGGCGGCGCCCTGCCGCGCGGCGGTCTTGCTGATCCACGGCTTCGGCCAGAACCGCTACACGTGGCACACCTCGCGCCGCTCCTTCTCCAACTTCTTGGCGTCGGAGGGCTTCGATGTGTTCAACCTCGACTTGCGCGGTCGGGGCCGCTCGCGCCGCTTCGGCGCGCTGCAAGACACGATCCTCGACGACTACATCCGTGAGGACGTGCCCGCCGCGATTCGCGCCGTGCTGCGCATCTCCGGCAAGAGCCAGGTGTTTCTGGTCGGACACTCGATGGGCGGGATCATCTCCTACGCGGTCTCGGGCGCGACCATGCGAGATGAAGTGGCGGGCGTGATCACGTTCGGCGCGCCCTATCGCTTCGGCCTCGGCTCCCGCTTTTTGGCGGTGGCAGGACCGCTCCTCTACGCGGCGCGGTTAACCGGCATTTTCGACCGCAATCCGTCTATCCCGATCCGGTTCATCGGACGCCACATGAGCAAGCGCAACTGGCTCTGGGACAACCCGCTCATCCCCATCCCCATGCGGCCCTGGGAACCGAACAGCATCGAGCCCGAGATCCTGGCAGAGAATCTCTCGGCCGCCTTCGAACACACGCGCATCGCGATAGCGCTCGGGCTGGTCGGCCTGGGCAGCGAGTCGGCGCTCAAGAGCCACGATGGCTTGGTCGACTACGGCCTCGCGTTCGAGCTGGCTGACAAGCCGCTCTTGGTGATCGCCGCGACCAAGGACGCGCTCGCGCCGCCCGCCTCCGTGCGGCCGGCTTACGAACGCAGCCGCTCTTCCGACAAGACGTTTCGCGAATTTCCGGTCGGGCACATCGACATGCTGCTCGGCCGCGGGGCGCCGACGACAGTCTGGCCGGTGGTGCGCACGTGGCTCCAGGCGCGCGCCGAGCGCGTCGAAGCGTCCGCGCTCCCTGCGTCCGTGTCCCCGCCGCAGCTCGGCTCGAGCGGCAGCGTGCGCAGTTGACCGCAGCTGTCTCCGCAAGCTGGCGATACTTACGCTCTGGGCGTCAGCGTGAGCGGAGTCGAGATCGTGGACCTTGACGGCGACCTGAACGTGAACGCCACGCCTGGATGGCGATGGGTCGATCGGTCGCCTGCTCGATCGCGCAGCAAACGTTTACGATGCGCTGCTCGCGTCGCCGCTCGCCTTTTTGAGCTCGCGCTCGAGCTTGCGGATGGTGCGCTTGAGCTCGCGCACCTCGGCTTTGGTGGCGAGGTTCAAGTTGTTGGCGAGGTGCTCGACGCTCTGGTCGAAGTGCTGCTGGACCTTGCCCTTGAGCTCGAAGCCCTTGGACACGGCCTTCATCACCCGCGGATCTTGCAGCATCTTCATCACGCGCGGGTCTTGC
>CAZYWR010001134.1:0-3160 GCA_964651185.1 uncultured Polyangiales bacterium | reverse complement strand
TAGGTCTTTGAGCAAGAACGGTACGCCCGCGAACGATCCCTCGAGCGGCGCGCGCGCACGTGCCCCCGCGCGTTCGTACAGCGGGATGACGATCGCGTTCAGGCGAGGATTAAGCGATTCGGCGCGCCGAATCGCGGCTTCCAGGAGCTCGCTCGCGCTGACTTCGCCGCGCCGAACGAGCTCGGCCTGCGCGACTGCATCGAGCGCCACGTATTCGTTGTCAGAGATCAAGGTCTCGTTTACTCCTCAAGGCGCCAGAGCCTTGTACATCGATGTTCTCGACATCGATGTTATTGCCGAGCCAGTTGATCAGGCGAACGCCGTTCGCGTCGATGTGGTACACGCCGTCTTCTTCGAAGATGCAGTGCGTGGTCCCCGGCGTCATGAAGTAGCGATAGTTATTCGGCGCGCTGGCCGCGACATCGTGCTTCATTTCTACGATCGTAGAAATCGATGCACAACAAGTTTCGTGCGGCGACGGCCCGCGCCGCGGTTTCCATCGCTGACGTAGGTGCTATGGATGACGGGTTCGAGCGAGGGAGTTGCGTGTCCGACCGAGGCCCGAAGGACGAGCGCCGTGAGAAGATCCTCGCGTGCACGTGGAGGCTGATCGCCCGCGACGGCATCGGTGCGACGAATATGCGCGCGCTGGCGGCCGAAGCCGGATACGCGAACGGCGCGCTCGCTTACTATTTTTCGGGCAAGGATGACCTGCTGCTCGCCGCGTACGACTACGTGCTTCGCCAGACGAACTTACGGATCGCGGCGACCACGCGCGGCCTCAAGGGCCTCGCCGCGCTGCGCGCATTCTGCGCTGAGATCGTGCCCGACGACGAGCTGAAGATCCTGGAGGCGCGCGTAGTCTTGCCCTTCTGGTCCACTGCACTCCACCACGCCGGCTTCGCGGATCTTCACGAACGGGGGATGATCGCCTGGAGGCGGCAAATGCGAAAGCACGTAACCGAGGCGGCGTCCATGGGCGAGATCCCGCCCGGACATCGCGGGCGACGGCACGCCGAGGCCGTGGAAGCCCTGCTATCGATGCTCTCCGGCATGCAGTCGCTCGCGGTGCTGAGCCCGAAGCAACATACGCCGCGCATGATGTGGGCGATGATCGATCAACTTCTCCTGGAGCTCGCAACCGCGACGAGCGTCGAGCGCTCGCCAACGCTGAAGCCCAGGTCGCTCGGTTAGCGCGCCAAACGCGGCGCGCGCAGGCCTTCGAGCCAGTGGGTCGTGCTCCAGCTGTTGCCGTCGACGGTCTTGGTGATGGTGCGGATGATCGTATCGGCTTCGGGCGGCACCGGGCGCACCGTGACGTCGACCCAGCGGCACACGAGCTCGTCGTTCTCCGCGTCCGCGAGCGAAAGCCCCGCATGCTTGAGCATGCCCAGCATCCAGCGGGCATCTTGGGCATTGCCGCCCGCCGCGAGAATCGCTGAGATCGCGCGCTGCTCCGCGTTTTCTTGGCTCATGTTTGGCTCCGTTCTCGCAAGTACCTAGCACCCGCGCGGGATGCGCCCCAGACGCCGCGCTCGTCGAAGGCGCGGATGGCCGGCCGGCAACGAGCGCGTTACGCGCTGGCTTCGGCGGGCTCGCGCTGCTTGCGGCGCGCGTCGATGAAGTACGCGACGCCGACCGCGACGTAGTAGAGGACGATCAGCGGACCCATCAAGAGCAGCATGCTGAGCGCATCTTGCGTGGGCGTGAGGACGGCCGCGAGCACCGCCGCGACCACGGCCCACCAGCGCCCGAAGCGCACGAGCTGCGCGTGCGTGACGATGCCCGCGAGCGAAAGGAACACGATGATGACCGGCACTTCGAAGGTGACGCCGAACACGAACAGCATCTGCGCCACGAAGCTCACGTACTCGCCCATCATCAAGGTCGGCTCGATCTCGACGACGCCGCCCGGGAGCTTGCCCGAGAAGTCCATGAGCGTCGCGAAGGTGGGCGGAAACACGTAAAACCAGCCGAACAGACCGCCGATCGTGAAACACACGGTCGAGGCGAACACGAACGGCATGATGTAGCGCTTCTCGCGCGCGTAGAGGCCTGGCGAGATGAACGCCCAGGCCTGGTAGAACACCCACGGGCTCGAGAGCAGAAACGCGAGGATCGCCGACTGCTTGAGGTAGACCACCATCGGGTCGACCGGGCTCGCGAAGTGGAGCTTCGGGATGCCGAGCCCCATCGACTGCCACGCCTTGTGCAGCGGCACGACCATCAGCGAAAAGGCCTCTTCTCGGTAGATCCAGGCCAAGATGAACGCGGGCACGAACGGCACCAAGCTGCGCATGAGGCGCGTGCGTAGCTCTTCGAGGTGCTCGAAGAACGTCATGTGGAGCTCGTCTTCGGGCTCCGTCATCGTCATGCCCCCGCCGAGCCCGAGTTTTCGCCTTCGCGCACCTGCGCGACGCGCGCGCCGGCCTCCGCCATCGCCATCGCGTGCGCGGCGTCGACGCCTTCGCGCGGGTTCTCGCGCTCGCGGTCGGCGGGCGTGAGCGTGTAGAGCGGCTTCTCTACGTCGCGCAGCGGGTTGCGCAGGTCGTCATCGTTCAGGAGCTCGTCGATCCCGGTCGAGCGCCGCAGGTCCTCGGCGGCGCGGCGCAGGTCGCGGATGCCCTTGCCCACGGTCTTCATGAGCTGCGGAAGCTGGCGCGGTCCCACGGCGAGCAAGAGGACCACGCCGATGATCAGCATTTCTCCAAAGCCGATGCCGAACATACGCCGACGTCATAGCGCGGGTGCTCAGGATGAGCCCGCGGCGATGTTGTGCAGGCGCTCGGAGGCGAGCCCGAGCGCGCGCATCTGGCGCTCGAACTCGCGGGTGAGCTGTTTGGCGCGGGCCGCGGTGGCGGAGAGCTGGTCGGACTCGGCGGCGCGCTCGCGCTGGGTCATGTTGATCTGATTGACCATGGTGGAGATGTTCTCGATCGCCTGCGTGACCTGCTTGCCGCCGCGCGCTTGCTCCTGCGAGGAGCGCTCGACGTGCTGCGTAATCACACGCATCTTCTCGGCGCTCTTGATGATGAGCTCCGAGCCGCGCGCCTGCTCGCTGGTGGCGGCGGCGATCTGCTGCACCGTCTCGGCGATGCGGCCGATGGCGTCGGTGACCTGCTTCGAGCCCTTGGCCTGCTCGACCGTGGCGCGCGCGATC
>CAZYWR010001133.1:0-3207 GCA_964651185.1 uncultured Polyangiales bacterium | reverse complement strand
TGCGGTCCGACGGGCCGGTCACGAGCTTCAGCCTGTTGCCGCCGCTCGATCGGCCCGTGGCGCTCTCGCGCGGGGGGAGCGACCTGCCGAGCCGGGCGGCCGACGATCTGTACTGGCTCGGGCGCTACGCCGAGCGCGCGGAGGGCGTGGCGCGGCTCGCGCGCGTGCTGTCGGCGCGGCTCGCCGAGGTCGCGAGCCAGAGCGATCTCGAGAGCAGCGCCGAGTTCGTGCCGCTGTTTCGCGCGCTGCACGCGCAGACCTCGCTCATCTACACCGGGGAGCTGGCCGCGGGCGCGGGCACGGATCTGCGCAAGGCGGCGGAGCTCCTGGTCGCGGGCGTGTTCGACGAGACGGGCGCGGGCACGCTGCGCTCGGCGCTGCGCTCCACGCTGCGCACCGGCCGGCTCGTGCGCGACCGCATCTCGACCGACACTTGGCGCGTCTTGGCCGCGCTCGACGACGAAGTGCAGACGGCGGACATCGATCTCGCGCGCGATCCGCTCGGCACGCTGCACGACGTGCTGAACCGCGTGGTGGTGCGGCTCGCGGCGTTCAGCGGCCTGGCCATGGAGAGCATGACGCGCGGGCAGTCGTTCTGCTTCCTCGACATGGGGCGGCGCGTGGAGCGCGCGATGACGCTGCTCGTCCTCTTGCGCGCTAGCCTGAGCGAGCGCTGCACGCGCGAGGGCCCGCTGCTCGAAGCGGTGCTCGATATCGCCGACAGCGTGATGACCTATCGGCGGCGTTACCTCGCGACCTTGCAGGTCGCGCCGGTGGTCGATCTGCTCTTGACCGACGAGACCAATCCGCGCTCGGTCATCTATCAGCTCGAGGCGCTGAGCAGCCACATCGCGACCTTGCCGAACGCGCTCGACGGGTTGCGCACGCCGCAGCAGCGCATCGCGCTCGCCGCGCTCACGGCGCTCAAGTTGGCGGACATCGACCGCCTGTGCGTGCTCGACGAGCACGGCATGCGTCCGCGCCTGAGCGCGCTCTTGCTCGAGCTGTCGACGCGCGTGCCCGCGCTTTCGGACTCGCTCAGCGACCAGTACCTCAACCACGCGACGCTCTCGCGCCACCTGCTGACGCAAGACGAGCAGCCCGAGAAGGGCCCGCCCTCCGCGGGCTCCGAAGCGGGGGGAGACCGATGAAGCTGAGCGTCACCCACCGCACGACGTACGTCTACAACGAGCCGGTGACCACCTCGCATCACGAGGCGCGCCTCGCGCCGCGCGAGGACGAGACCCAGCGCACGGTGTCACACGAGCTCACGATCGCGCCGGTGCCGGAGACGCGGCGGCGGCGCTTCGACTACTTCGGGAACCGTACGGTGCATTTCAGCTTGAGCGAGCCGCACCGCTCGCTCGACGTGGTGGCGAAGAGCGTGGTCGAGCTGAAGCCCGCCTCGCCGCCCGAGCTGCGCGCGAGCCCTGCTTGGGAGAGCGTACGCGACCGCCTGAGGAGCGATCGCCGGCGCGACGTGCTCGATGCCTACGCCATGACCTTCGACTCCAGCTGCGTGGCGAGCTGCCCTGCGCTGCATGACTTCGCGCAGCCTTTCTTCGAGCCCGGGCGCCCGCTGCTCGAGGCGGTGCGCGCGTTGGTCGCGCACATTTACGAGGAGTTCACGTACGACGCGCGCGCGACCAGCGTCTCCACGCCGCTGCTCGAGCTGCTGCGCGTCCGACGCGGCGTGTGTCAAGACTTCGCGCACCTGGCGATCGGCTGCTTGCGTTCGCGCGGGCTCGCGGCGCGCTATGTGAGCGGCTACTTGCTAACGCGACCTCCGCCCGGCCGCCCCAAGCTGGTGGGCGCGGACGCCTCGCACGCATGGTTCGCCACCTTCGTCCCCGAACACGGCTGGCTCGACTTCGACCCGACCAACGACGTCATGCCGAGCGGGGAACACGTCACCATCGCGTTCGGGCGCGACTTCGCCGACGTGACGCCGATCCGCGGGGTGATCCTCGGTGGAGGGCAGCACCGGCTGACGGTTTCGGTCGACGTCGACCTGCTCGAAGACGGCGCGGAGCTCCGGCCCCGTACGCTTG
The DNA here is from genome assembly GCA_964651185.1 of uncultured Polyangiales bacterium. Lineage (GTDB taxonomy): Bacteria > Myxococcota_A > Polyangia > Polyangiales > DASUME01 > DASUME01. The sequence continues at coordinate 1,156 of CAZYWR010001133.1, read as the reverse complement.
CTCGACCGTGAGCGCGGGCCCTGATAGCCTCGGCGGCCGTGACTGAGGCGAGCGAACCGACGCAAGAAGAGCCGGTCGAGGTGCGCGTGCGGCGCCTGCACCGCCGCGACCTCAACCGCTGCTGGGAATTCCTCAAGCTGGTGTTCCGCGACGTGAACCGCGAGACGGTCGAGTATCAGCGGCCGCGCTCGAAGAAGCGCTTCTGCGACATCTACGAGGAGGACGAGGCCGAGCAGCTGTTGTTCGAAGCGGAGGGCGAGATCGTGGGTTACGCCGAGTGCACGTTCGAGATCGGCAGCGGCTCCGACAACTGGCTCAACCCGCGCTACTTCGAGAAGCGCAGCATGCGGCCGATGTTCGTGGAGGAGCTGGCGGTGCATCCGCGCATGCAAGGCCGCGGCGTGGGCGGGTTCATGATCGATCAGCTGCAGCACCTGGCGCGGCTGCGCGGCTGCACGCACCTGGTGCTCGAGGTCGCCGAGAACAACCGCGACGCGCTCGCCTTCTACAAGCATCGCAACTTCCACAAGATGGACGCGGCCATCTTCATGGCGCAAAAGATCGAGTCTGCCCGCGATCTGTTGCCTCCGCGCAAGCTCAAGCCGCGCACCGACGAGCCCGGGGAGGTCGAAGGGCGCGCTGGCGCGCGCGAGCGGAATGCCGGCGAGGGCAACGGCGCGCTCGCGTGCGAAGGTGAAAGCGAGCCGCCGCGCCCGAAGCGTCGGCGCCGCGCGTCGAGCCAAGCCCCCAATCCGAACGAACGGCCGCGGCGCGCGAAGAAAGCGCGCGCAAGCGAAGGCCCCTGAGGCACTCCCGCCCGCGGCGCTCAAACGAAGAAAGCGCGCGCCCTGAGAAGGTGTTCCCGCCGGCGGCGCTCAGAGCAGTGTGCGTACGATCTTGGTCACGAGCGGCGCGAGCGGAAGCCGGAACGCGACCAGCACGAACATCGGCAGCGCGAGCGGGGCCGCGATCCACGCCAGCGTCGTCTTGCCGACCGGAATCACGCGCGTTCGGGCGACCGCCACGAACAGCGACACCATATCGGCGACGGGGCCGAGCTCGGGCGCGTGGAGGAGCGGCGGCTCGCCGATCTCGCGACCGAGAATCCAGCGATCGCGTACCAGTTGGCCATGGCGTGCCACGAGCGCGCCGTACT
>CAZYWR010001132.1:0-3055 GCA_964651185.1 uncultured Polyangiales bacterium | reverse complement strand
TCGAGCGCTTCGAGCAGGGCGGGCACCGAGCTCGGATCCGCGAGCTTGGCTAGGCTCTGGCCCGCTTCGACCCGCAAGGCGAGCGGCGCGTCGGCAGCGAGCAAGAGCGCGCTCGTGCCCGGGACCGCGCGGCGATCGCCGAGCCGCCCGAGCTCCAGTGCACGCGCCCACGCGGGCTGCCCGCTGCGCGCGGAGGCGTTCGACTCTTGCGTGCGTGCGCCGGCCTGCGGTTCGAGCGAATCGAGCCAGCCGTACACCAGCCCGCGCAGCTCCGCCAAACGTTCAGGGGACTCGCCGGCGAGGTTTCGCCGCTCGAGTGGATCGCGTGTCAGATCGTAGAGCTCGAACAGATCGAAGCGCAGATCGGCGATCAGCTTGTACGGCCAGGCGAGCGCCATACGTTTGGTCAACACCGCCGAGAACACCGGCGCGGCGGCTTGTGCATCCGCGGCGACCGCGCGCAGGTCGCGGCCTCGCATGCTGGCTGGAATCGGCGCGCCGACCGTTGCAAGCAAGGTCGGCGCGATGTCGATCACTTCGACCGGCGCGGCGATGCGCATGGGTGCGCTGCGCGGCGCGCGCACCAACAGGGGCACGCGCACCTGCTCGTCATACAAGGTAGAGCCGTGATACACGCCGCCGTGCTCGCGAAATTCCTCGCCGTGATCGGCCGTGATCGCGATCACCAGCTCGCGCGTGAGGCGCGCTTCGAGCTCGCGCAGCAAGCGCGCGAGCTCGCGGTCGGTGTGCAGGATCTCGCTGTCGTAGCGATCGCGATCGTCGCTGCCGAAGGTCGTCTCCTGATACGGCTCGTGCACGTCGAAGTAGTGCACCCAGAGCAGGCTCGGCGGCTCGCCGCGTCGCTTGATGCGCTCGACTTCGGCCAGCACGCGGTCCGTCTGCCGCTCGGCCTCGCGGTTGGTCTGGTCGAAGAGCGCGAAGCCGAAAGCGCTGTCGCGCAAAGACGTAAGCTTGGCGCCCTCCGTGTGGAAGATGCCGTCCGTGAAGAACGCGGCGGTATGATAGCCGTGGGCCGCGAGCGCGGTGGCCAACGTGGCCTGCGGCAGCGGGCGTCCGAGCTCGACCAGCTCGTGTACGTACGACGAGGTGTGGAGCGAGCTCAGCGAATAGCTCGAGTGCGGCGCCTGGGCGTACGCGCGTTCGAAGGTCAAAGACGTGCGCGCAAATGCGTCGAGCTCGGGCGAGACTGGGCGCGCATAGCCGTACGTGCCCAAGTGGTCGGCGCGCAGCGCGTCGATCGTGATGAGTACGACATGGGCGCCGCTCGCGACGGGATCGCCGAGCCGGCGCGCGTCGGGCGCGCGCGCGATAGGGCGCGCGGCCGCCGATCGCCGCTCGAGATGGCGCAGCAGAGGATCGGCGGCTGTGAGCAGCGCGCGGCTGGCTGCGGAGCGCGCGTCGAACAGAGCGACGCGCACGTTGAGATTGCGATCCAGCGTAGTCGCGTTGAGCACCGCGAGCGCGAGCGAGGCGACCACGAGCGCCAGCGCCGGTAGGGGCCGTTCGAGCGCGCTTGCGACGCGCGCCCAGCGCGCGTGGAAGAACAACGCGAGCGCGATGCCCAAGGCGGCCCATCCCCAGACCGCCAGCGCGAGCAGCGCATGCAGGTAGTCGTAGAGGTTCGGCAGGAAGACCTGGTTCAGCTTTTCGAGCAGCGATGCAGACGCGAGCAGCGCGATGGCGGCTCCCGCGCGCGCATGTTGGTTTGCGCGGAGCGCGCGTTGTGCCGCGCGCGCGCCCGCCCACAAGCCGCCATACAGGACAGCGGGCAGCAGCGCGCGCAGCGCGAGCTCGATCGGCAGCTCCTTCGCGAGCCGCGACATCATGCCCCCGGAACACAACTTACTCGCGAGCCACACGCTCGGGGCGAGCCCGAGCAGCACGAACGGCAAAGGCCAGAGCAGCGCCGCTCGTCGATCCGGTGCGCGCTCGCGCACCGCGGCGCTCCGCGCGCAGAGCCGCCAGGTGAGCGCGCCGAGCCCCGCGCACAGCGCGCCTAGCAGCGCCCCGAGCGGAGCGAGCAACGCCAGCTCCCGCGCGAGCAGCCAGGCGCGATCGCGATAGACCGGCAGCCACAGCCAGGTCGCGCCGTAATCCGCAAAGGCGACCCACACGCCAGCGAGCCCGCCCGCGTACAGCCCGCGCTTGCCGGCGGCAGAGAAGGGAAAGCTCATGCCGATCTCAGCAGTTCCTGGGCCCGGAGGCGCGGACCGGATTCGAACCGGTGTATGACGGTTTTGCAAACCGTTGCCTAACCACTTGGCTACCGCGCCAAAACGCCCGCCGTATCTACCGCCTCGCGCGAGACGTGTCCAGTCAGGTCCGGCGCCGCCGGCGGGCGCTGTTTTTGGCGCCCTCGGCCGTCAGCTCGGCGAGCTCGATGCCGAGCAACTTCCAGACCTCGGGGCGAAAACCGTAGGCCTCTTGTGCGCGCAGCACGGTCGCAACTTTTTCGGCGCTTCCGTCGAGCTCGAGCTTCGAGGTCTTCACGCCGTTCTTGCGGATGGTGCTCAGGGTCTCGCCCATCTCCAAGAGCTCGTGGGCGTGCGCAATGATCTCGATCGGCTTCAGCGGTTGACCGCTGCGCCCTTCTTTGAGCTCTTTGAGCAGGCGTTGGCGGCGCTTTTCGGTGCGCCCATCAAGCTTGCCCGGTTGGCTCGCTCCGCCCCCGAACAGCGTATTGAGTTGACGTGCGACCCGCCGCTTTTCGATCGCCTCGGCGCTGGCGCGACCTCCGCTATTCTTGCGAGCGACCTTGACCACCTTTGCCTCCGTGGAAGCGCGCGTTGCCGCGCGCGAGCAAAACATGTGGACCGGCCGGTCCGTAAGCGAAGCGAGACGGCACTCCGGAAACCCGTTCCGGGTTCGCGAAGGCCTCGGATAGGGGGGCGGGGGTGGCCGCGCAGGGCCGTGAACCACGCCCTCTACTGCGGGACGTTTTTCGCGAAGCGACGCTAGCACAGTCAGTCTGGGGTGCAGCTCTCAAGCGCGCATAGCGCGGCTGCACCGTCGCGGGTCGCACGAGACAGAGAAC
>CAZYWR010001131.1:0-4917 GCA_964651185.1 uncultured Polyangiales bacterium | reverse complement strand
AAGCAGCACCTTCGGGAAGAGCTCTTGCTTCTTGTCGCCGCGGAGCGCGTCCATGGCTGCGACCACGTATTCGTAGTGGATAGTCGGATCCGCGCCGACGATCACGTCTTTCTCGTCGCCGAAGCGCGCCTTGATTTTGACGGCACAGTCATGCAGGGCCGGCCAGTCGTAGTCGTTGCCCTTCTTGGGGACGGTCATCACGCGACCGCTGGTGACCTCCTCGCAGCCGGGCGCGAGCTTGCCGCCCGATCCGGTCACGATGATGCCGCCGTCCGTCAAGGTGACGTTCAGGTTCAGCCCCGGCTCTTGTTGCGATGCGCTCGAGCGCCCGCGCGACAATTGCGGCAGCTGCGCCTCGATCTGCACGATCGCCAACACGGCCTCGGTGGTGGCGAGCAGGAACATGATCAGGTTCACGACGATGTCGAGGAAGGGGACGATGTTGAGCTCGCCCGCCATCTCCGAGGGATCGAGATCGTGAACCCGGGTGCGCCGCCGGATGTACGCGCGCTGCGTCGGAGTCAGGTTGGGCATACGTCAGGCGCTCATTCGGCCCGGGCGCGGAGCGTCAGCAGGTTCTCGAGCTTCATCGTGCTGCGCTCCATGTCGTGGCGAATCTTCTTCTGCTGGCCGTGCAGGATCAGGTGAAAGATCATGCACACGACCGCGATGCCGAGCCCGAGCGCCGTGTTGTACATGGCCTCCGAGATGCCGCGCGAGAGGAGCGCCGACTTCTCCGAAGGCTCCGCGAACGCGACCGCCGCGAACGCGCGGATCAGACCCGAGATGGTGCCGAGCAGCCCGATCAGCGTGGCGATGTTGGCCAGCGACCAGAGCGCACCGATGCGCTTTTCGAGCTCGGGCATGAGCTCGCTCATGCGCTCTTCCATCGAAGCGATCACGGCGTCTTCACCGCGGTTGACTTGCGTGAGCCCGGCCTTGACCACCTGCAAGAGCGGCAGCGGCGCCGCCTCGCACAGCTTGACCGCGCGATCGATGTTGCCGGCCTGCACCAGCTTGCGGATCTGGGCCATGAACTCCCGGCTGTTCACGCGGTACTTGGTCAGGATGTAGGACGTTCGCTCCGCGATGATCGCCAGGCAGAAGGCGAGCACCGCCAGATTGATGAACGAGAACGGCGCTCCTTCCCTCAGCGCCTCCCAGACCTTTTCCATCAGCTAGGCTCCTTTCGAGTCCTCGAGCATTCGTTCGCGTGAACTTGAAGAAATTGCGCGCCGCCGGTCCGAGTGTGCCGAACCCGCGCCCCCCAAGGCTAGCGGGCATCTGTCGTCCCGCCCACTTTTATGAGCGTGGGGCCCACCGCGCCACACGTCCCCCGCGACCCTCCTCACAGCAGGTGGCACGCTACTCTACCCGTTTCGGGGTTGTCAACGTGGCTGACCGCCGACTGGGGCCGTCTTTTTGCCGCAATGTCACTCGCTTGCGGCGCACGGCAGAAGCTCGGCGGGCGTCCTCGGAGCCCCCGCGGCGCCGGTGACGGAGCACGCTCGATCCACAATTCGGGAACCTCGGCCCCGCCCTCAACACTAACGCCGAGTGCACCTGCAGCAGCGAAGCGCGCCCTCTCGCACGCGAGCTCCGTCGCGCGCCGTCGCGCGCGGGGACCGGGCCGGCGCTGTGCGCGCGATCGCGCACGGCGCTGTGCGCGCGATCGCGCAAACGACGCCCGCGGCGTGCGGCGGCGGGCGCGATAACGCTGTTGACACCGCTAGCTCGGTCTGTATCATCCGCTCTCACCGCACGGCCAGAAATCGCGGCTTTTCGCAGGCTTTCGGGCTGTTCGAGCCGCGTTTTCGAGGTCGCCGCAGCCGCCTATACGGCGGAAGAGAGCGGGAGCCGAACGCTCACGCGGGCGCGCGGCGAGGGATGAAATCGCGCCTCTCGGGCGCTCATGTGAGTTTCGCGTAAAGCGCGCGCTTCAGCGCGCGAGCAAGTGAAGAAGTAAAAGCGTAAGCCGAAAAGCGGCATCGGAGGAGGATCACGATGGCTACCCTCATGCATCATTTCCAAGAAGGCGGCTGGGGCATGTACCCCATCCTGCTGTTCCAGATCGTTGCGATCGGCATCATCGTCGAGCGCGCGATCTTCGTGTACAAGGCGTCGATCAACAAGGACGTCTTCTTGGCGACCATGCAGAAGTGCATCCTCGCGGGCGACGTGGGCCGCGCGATCAAGATGTGCTCGGCAGCCAACGCGCCGCTCGCCCGCATCGTCAAGTCGGGCCTGATGAAGGTCAACCGCCCCGACGCCGAGGTCCAAGCTGCGATGGACGAGGCCGCGCTCCGCGAGCTGCCCAAGCTCGAGCACCGCACCCCTTACCTCGCGCTGCTCGCGAACCTGGCGATGCTCTCCGGCCTGCTCGGCACGGTGACCGGCCTGATCGCCGCCTTCGGCGCGGTCGCGAACGCCGACGCTTCGTCCAAAGCGACCATGCTCGCGAAGGGCATCTCGGAAGCCATGAACTGCACGGCGTTCGGCCTGATGGCGGCGATCATCGCGCTGCTCGGGTTCGCGCTGCTGAACGGCAAGACCCAGCAGCTCCTGGACGACATCAACGGCGCCACGGTGCAGGTCGTGAACTTGGTGGTGGGCAACCGCTCCAAGATCAACATGGCCGGGTTGCAGCAGGCGGCGTGAGCGCAACGGGGCTGAGCGCGTTTCGCGCGCGAGGCCCCGAGAGTTCCACAGCGACGGAGTTTGCTCGCGCGCACCATCAGCGCGTTTGGACCGAGGTGATCCGATGGCTGGCATAAGTACGGGTGGCGGACACGGCGGCAAGAAGAGCGTGGATCACAGCATCCCGCTGGTCCCGTTCATCGATTTGCTCCTGTGTTGCGTGATGTTCCTGCTGGTGACGGCGGTGTGGAACCAGCTGGCGCGGCTCAACGCCAACCAGCAGACGCCAGGGCAGCCGCAGATGGACACGCCTCCGCCCGAGGAGCCGCAGATCAAGCTGATCTTGCAGGTACAGAATAGCGGCTACGTGCTGGCGACCACGGCCGGCGATCAGACCGCGATCCCGAAGAACGGCGATGCGTACGACGTCGAAGAGCTGGTCAAGAAGCTCAAAGAGCGGCGCGAACTCGAGCCGAACCGCAAGGACATCACCGTCGCCCCCGAAGACGGCGTCCGCTACGAGGAAGTCGTGAAGGCCATGGATACCGTGGTCGGCGAGGGTTACGAGGCCATGTCGCTCTCCGACGCGGCCGGTATGTGAGGAGAGGAAGTCATGGCGATCCACAAACCAGGCAGAGTTCTCCTTCACCACATTCCGCTCAAGTTCGTCCGCAAGAAGGTCTCGGGCGGCGGCAGGAAGGCGGCCGACCACGAGATCCCGCTGGTCCCGTTCATCGACTTCTTGATCACGCTGGTCGTCTTCTTGCTGACGTCGTTCAGCGCGTCCGGCGAGCTGCTCGCGCAGCAGCCGAACCTCAAGATGCCGAACGCCAAGAACGTCGTCGATCTCGAGATCCAGCCGATCATCGCGATCAACCCGGACGTCGTCACGCTCGACGGCCGGCGCATGGCGGACACCCGCACGCTGGCGGCCGACGCGCGCGTCGAGCGCCAGGAGCAGCTCATTCAGGACCTCGAGACGCTGAAACGCAACTGGAGCATCCTGCATCCCTCGGAGCCGTTCGCCGGGACCGTGATCCTGCAGGCGGATATCTCGATCGACTTCCGCGTCATCAAGAAGATCATGTTCTCGTGCGCGCAAGCGGGTTACCCGAACATCTCGTTCGCGGTGAACCGCACCGGCAGCAGCGGGAAATGATCGCTCGACGCGCCTAACCGGCGCACGACGACCGAGAGCCCTCCTCGCGGAGGGCTTTTTCGTTTGCGCGCGGTGTTTGGCGGGTGTTTCAACTCGGGTTGGACGTATGGATGAAGATCGCGAATTGAAGCCAGCGCGCCCCGACGTGGGCGACGAGCGGCCTCGCTATTTGCCGCACCTTCCTTGGCGCTGGATCTTGAGCATCGGTCTGTTCTTGACGCTGTCGATCGGCACCTGCCACATCCGCGACAAGCAAGAGACAGAGGCCTTACGCGGCACGGTCATGAAGGCATACGACGAGCAGCTCGAGCCGCTTGCCGGCCGCTATCAGGCGCTGGTCGCCAAGATCCGCATGAACACCGTCGCCGCGGTCGCCCAGAACCCGCCCGCGACTTACGTCGAGCCGCGACTCAAGCTCGACGTGCTCGGCTCGAGCAAGGGTCTCTACTTACGAATCAAGGCGAGCGCCGCGCGCACGCCAGCCGAGGTGACGAACGCGAGCCTCGACGCGCTCCCAGACGCGATCGCGCGCTGCCTCGGGCTCGCCCCCTTGCCGGTGCCGGAGCTGTTCGCGCGCGGTTCCTTCTTGGAATCTGACTGGATCCAGCGGGCACGCGAGGCGGACAGCGTGCTCCGGCTGCGCGTGGTCGCCGAGGAGCTGCGCCAGCGCTCCAAGCGAGATCTTCCCTTCGTCGCAGAGGCGCTCACGGCGCAGTGGTTCTTGCTCGCGCTCGAGCGCGGCGAAAACCGCCGGGACGCGCCGGTCGACATGTTCCTCTGGGACGTACGCAGCAACAAGCTGCTCCTCAGCACGCGTGCGCGAGCCGACGGCGCGTTGGTCTCTGCGCGCATCGCTGTGACCGGCGTGAAGCCCGGCGCGTACGCGTCGGGCGCGCAGAGCGGGGCCGCCCAAGACTGCTCGATCGCGAGCCAGCTACGCGCGCTCACGGGCGGCGGCGGCGCGAGCTTCGCGTCGCCTGTGCCGACGCCGCAGGAGGCCGTTCAGCCCGCCCATGCCGACGCCGGGAGGCAGCCGTAAGCGCCTCGGCAAGCCCTGGCCGCGAGCGCCCGACGAGAGTTTCACTGACCTTGCGCACGGATGGTGGTCATGCCCGAAACGA
>CAZYWR010001130.1:0-6019 GCA_964651185.1 uncultured Polyangiales bacterium | reverse complement strand
GCGCGGCCACCGGCGCCTTCGCGGTGCGTGCGAACCATGACCTCGACCAGTTGCTCAAGCGCGCGGACGTCAGCCGCAGCGAGGTCTCGGACAAGCGGCGCGCGGTGCGCACCTTGGCCCTGAGCACGGACATTTTGATCGGCGCCGGGGCCGCGGCTGTCGTGCTCGGGACGCTGCTTTGGATCTTCGACGGCAGCGAGCTCCGCGCGCCCGCCCGCGCGCGCAAGCGTGCCGCCGCGCTCGCGGACTTGCGCTTGGATGTCGGTTGGAGCGGTCTCCACGTGAGCGGTCGCTACTGACTCTCGGCAGAGGAGTGGGAATGAGGCAGGTCGAAGGGAGCGATCGCGGGCGCGAGGCTGGCATTGCGGACTCGAACGGCGGATGGGCGCAGGCGCGTGGAACGCGGGGCGCGCACGCGCCTGCCGCGCTCTTGATCAGCGCGCTGCTCGTGAGCGGATGCAGCTTGATCTTGAACAGCGACAAGCAGCAATGCCGGAGCGACGGCGACTGCCGCGAGCTCTTCGGGAGCGACGCCGGCTACGCGTGTAGCGACAACTTCTGCGCGCGCGTCGCCTGCCGCACCGATCAGGACTGCGTCGCGAGCACCGGTCCCGGGGGCGTGTGCGCGAATGCGCGCTGTCAGGCCGATCCGACCTGGTCGTGCCTCGACAGCCCGCGCAGCGCCTCGCGGCTGCCCGGCCCGTTCGCGGTGAAGCTGCACATCCGCGACACGCTCACCCAAGCGCCTCTCGCCGGCGTGAGCGCGCGCATTTGCGACAAGCTCGACTTCACCTGCGCGAGCCCGCACGGCGGCAGTCAGATCACGGACACACAGGGCGAGCTCGACCTACAGATCCCGGGCGCTTTTTTCGGTTACATCGAGCTGACGTTGAGCGGCTACAAAGACACGCTTTACTTCTTCAACCCGCCGATCGACCACGACACGTCGGATCTGACGCCCGTGAACATCAGCGCGCCGGACGTCCACGCCGGCCTCGCACAGCGGACGGGCGCGACCCTCATGCCGGATCGCGGCACCTTGCTGCTCGAGTCCGTCGACTGTCAGGACCAGCCCATCGCGGGCGTCAGCTACGACACCAACGACAAAGACCAGTACACCGTCCCCTTCTACTCCAAAGACGGTCTGCCCGACACGAACGCGACCGCCACCGATTCCTTCGCGTTCGGCGGCTATATCAACATGCAGCCCGGAATCGTCTCGGTCACCGGACGACTGCGCGACCGCCAGCGCACGCTGGGCACGGTCTCCGTGCTGATCCGCGCCAACACCATCACCTACGGCCGCATGGCGCCCGCCGAGCAGTAGAGGAGCGCGTTCAGCGGGCGAGACCCGAGGCGAGCTCGCGCACCAGCGCGCGTACGGCGCTGACGGCGCCGTTGCGGTCGCGACCTCGCTCGACGGCACGCACGAGCGCGCTGCCCACGACCACGCCATCGGCGTAGCCCGCGAGCTTCTTCACGTCCCCGCCGGAGCTCACCCCAAAGCCGACGACAACGGGCTTGCCCGTGCGCTCTTTGATCGCGCGCGCCCGCTGCGCGGCCGCTGCAAAGTCCGCGCTGGCCGCCCCCGTGACGCCCGTGAGCGAGACGTAATACAGAAAGCTATCGGCGACTTCGGCAGCAAGCGCGATGCGCGCGTCGGAGCTCGTGGGCGCGAGCAGCGGAACGAACGGGAGGCCCGCGGCACCGGCGTGGCTCCGCAGCGGCCCGCTCTCCTCCGGCGGCAGGTCGACCACGAGCAGCGCGTCGACGCCGGCTGCGCGCGCATCTCGGCACAGCCGCTCCTCGCCATACGCCAGGATCGGGTTGTAATACCCGAACAGCACGATCGGGATGCGCGTGCGCTCAGCGACCGCGCGCGCCACCTCGAGCGTCTTGCGCAGCGTCATCCCGCGCGTCAGAGCGCGCTCGCTCGCGCGCTGGATGGCCACGCCATCGGCGGTCGGATCGCTGAACGGCGCGCCGATCTCGAGGATGTCGACACCCTCCTCCGCGGCCGCGACCGCCACTTCGATCGTCGTCTCGGGGTCGGGATCGCCTGCACAAAAGTAAGCCACCAGCGCGGCTCGCCCCTCGCGCTGGGCGCGCGCGAATGCCTCATCTAGCCGGCCCATCAGTGCACCTCCCGCGCGGTGGATGCGTCGATCATGCGCGTAACGGTCTCCATGTCTTTGTCGCCACGGCCGCTCAGAGAGACGATCACGTCCTTGTCAGGCCCGAGCCGCGCGCCCAGCGCCGGCAAGTACGCGATCGCGTGGCTCGACTCGAGCGCCGCCAGGATGCCTTCGGTGCGCGCGAGCAGCTGAAAGCCTGCGATCGCTTGCGCGTCGGTGACCGACACATACTGGGCGCGGCCCAAATCGCGCAGGTACGCGTGCTCGGGCCCCACGCTCGGGTAGTCGAGGCCGGCGCTGATCGAGTGTGTCTTTTGCACCTGGCCGTCTTCGCTCTGCAGCACGTAGCTCTTCATCCCGTGCAGCACGCCCACCCTGCCAGCCGAGAGCGTCGCCGCGTGCCGGCCCGAGGCGATGCCTTCTCCTCCGGCCTCGACGCCGATGAGCTCGACGCTCTGGTCTGCGAGGAACGCCGCGAACGCGCCGATCGCGTTGCTGCCGCCGCCCACGCACGCGACCACCGCGTCGGGCAGCTTGCCGCGCGCGGCTGCGAGCTGCGCCTTGGCCTCGTCGCCGATCACGCGCTGGAAATCGCGCACGATGGTCGGGTACGGGTGCGGGCCGGCCGCGCTGCCCACGCAATAGTAAGTGGTCCGCACGTTGCTGACCCAGTCGCGCATCGCCTCGTTCATCGCGTCTTTCAGCGTGTGCGAGCCCGCGTGCACGGCGTGAACGGTGGCCCCGAGCAGCTGCATGCGCAGCACGTTCGGCGCCTGCCGCTGCATGTCTTCGGCGCCCATGAACACCTCGCAGCCGAACCCGAACAACGCGCACGCGGTGGCGGTCGCGACACCGTGCTGGCCGGCGCCGGTCTCGGCGATGATGCGCGGCTTCCCCATGCGGCGCGCGAGCAACACTTGGCCGATGGTGTTGTTGATCTTGTGCGCCCCGGTGTGGCAGAGGTCCTCACGCTTGAGCCACACGCGCGTGCCGACCTCCTGCGAGAGGCGACGCGCGAAGTAGAGCGGCGTCTCGCGGCCGACGTAGTCGCGCAACAGCGCGAGCCGCTCCGCTTCGAAGGCGCGATCGACGCGCGCCTCGCGGTAGGCGGCCTCGAGCTCCTCGAGCGCGGGCATCAACGTCTCGGCCACGAAGCGACCGCCGTAGGGGCCAAAGCGACCAGGCAGCGTGGTTTCCATCGCGGATGGGTAGCGCACGCAGCCTGCCCCGGAAAGGCGGCCCCAGAAGCTCGACCTGCACCCGCCACAGGCGGGAATAGAATGCTCGTAACTATCTCAACGACAGGGCTTTTAGTTCCGCCGCCGCCAATGCGGCCGCAGATATGACGGAATATTCCAGCGTCAATGACCGCGAAACCGGTATGTAAAATTGTTCATCCGGCCCCCTGAGCAGATCGCGTATGTTGCAGCCCTGGCTTGCTGCCGCGCATCCACGCTTGCGCCATGGGGAGTACATGCGTTTGCACCTTACTAACGACGAGCCCGTCCCGTTCGCGTCATCTTCGCGTTGGCGAGCGACGGTTCCGCTCTCTTTGTTTGCCCTCGGGGCGGGCTACGTGCTGTTGGTGGCTGCCCCGCTGGTCTCGTCGCGCTTTCCGTCGTTGCGTTCGGATCTCCCCAGCGTGGGCTCCACCCTGCCCGGACCGGTCGCGGCGGGCGTGGCGTTGCTCGGTGCGGCTGCGCTCGTGCTGGTGCTCGCGCAGCTCGTGCGCGACGTCGAAACGCGTCCCTACATCTCGATCGCGCCGGTGCTCGCCGTGTTCTCGGGCTTCCTGCTCGCCAGCTTGCGCGTGCGGCTCCCGCTCGAAGGGCTCGCCAGCGAGCACGCCGGCATGTTCGCCCTCACGCTCGCGCTGATCGGCGGCGCCTTGGTCGCGCGTGAGCCGCTAAGCGCGCGCTTTTTGGGTTGGGCGCTGGTGCTGAGCGCGCCCGGGCTCCTCATCTACGTGGTCGCGCTGCCCCAAGGCCAAGGCGACTTCATGAACGCGCTCTCGCGGCTCGATCCGCAGGTCCGCATGTTTCTCGGTCTGCTGAGCTTGAGCTCGTTCGCCCTCGGCTTCGTCGGCGCCGTCGCGCGCGCGCTCGCGCGCGTCGGCGGGCGAGGCGAGTTCGGCTTGGACGGCTCTTCGCCGGACCTTTCGGTGCGGCTGCCGCGCGTCGGCACCTTGCCGGGCTGGCAGCAGCCGGCCACGAGCATGACGCCGCAGGGCCTGACGTACGGCAACCTCTACCAGAGCCAGGGCGGCTACGCGGGCGCGCCGATCAGCGCGGCGGACGTGTCGGCCCTACGCGGCGGCGGGCTCGGCCGGCTCTTGCTGGTGACGGCGCTCGTCGGGGCAGCCGGCTTCGCGGGCGTGTACGCGTGGACCCATCGCAGCTCGGTCGAGAGCGTGGCCGCGCCGACCCCCAGCGCGCCTACCCCGACGGCGACGACGTCCGCCGCCCCGCAGCCCGTCACCACGCCGTTGACTGAGTCGGCGCCGACCGTCGCTCCGATCGCGGGCTCCAACGCCAAGGCGAACACAACGAGCGCTCCAGCGGCGCGCGAGCCCGCCGTGGCGCGCCCGAACGACGCCGACCATTCGGCCGACAAGCAAGCGCGCAAAGAGGCGCATGAAGCCCGCAAGGCCGCACGCGCCGAAGCCAAGGCCGCGCGCGAAGCCGCGCGCGCTGAAGCCAAGGCCGCACGCGCCGAAGCCAAAGCCGCGCATGCAGACGCCAAGGCCAAGAGCGCGGCTGCCGAACCCGCCGAAGCGCGCGCGAGCGGGCGCGAGCGCAATGAGAAAGCAGCGCAGGCCGCGACTCGCTCGAGCCCCACGGAGCAAGAGCAGGTCTCGAGCCGCGCGAACGCCGCGGCCGGGGGCGTGAACAAGGCGGGCAAGTCTGAGCCCGAGGAGGCCAGCGCGAGCAAGCCCGACGCACGCACGGCCGCACGCGAACAAGAGCCGGCGAAGGCCAGCTCGACCGCCAAGCCGGTAGCCGCTCTGGCCGCCCCCGCCACGAGCGCCAAGCCGGCGTCGTCGAAGCCCTCGGATACTGACGATCTCGACCAGCTCCTCGACAAGGCCGTGACCGGCACGAGCAACATCAAGCCCAAGGCGTCCGCCAAGCCCGCCGCGCCCACGCAGAACGAACAGGACCTCGATCTCGACGACCTGCTCAAGAAGTCCCTCAAGGGGGGCAAAGGCGGCGGCACCAAGAACAGCGGCGGCGTGCAGGCGGCGGACGATCCGATCCTCGGACTCTGAGCGCGGTCGCTCGCAGGTGCGCATGCGCGCTCGGGTCGAGGCTGGCGGCAGCGCGGTGCGGCTGCTACGGCACCATGCCATGCGCGCTTTGATCGGGGGTCTGGCGGTGCTGTCGAGCGGCTGCTACCTGGCGGGGTACGGCTCGGCGCCGCTCGACAGCGACGCCGCGAGCGCTGAAATGCTCGACGCGACGCAGAGCGAGCCCCCATTGGACGCAGGGCCCGACGCGGCCGCGCGCGCTCCCATGGACGCGAGCCAGCCGGACGCGAACCAACCGGTGAGCTCCGATGCAAGCGCGTCGGATGCAGCGGCGCCGCTCGACGCCGCATCCGACGCCAGCAGCGCCGCAGACTCGGGGCTCCGCGACAGCGAAGCGGATGCGGCTGAAGACGACGCCGCGATCGCAGACGCAGGCATGGACGCGTTCTGAGATCTCGCTCGCGGCGCGGTACAGCGCGCGAGCCGCCAGGCTAGGCGGCCGCGCTCTTCGCGGCGGCGACGAACGCGCGCACGAGCGTCGGATCCTTGACGCCCGGCGCGGACTCGACGCCGCTCGCCGTGTCGACGGCGAACGGCTGCACGGTGTGGATCGCCGCAGCGACGTTGTCGGGGGTGA
>CAZYWR010001129.1:0-1846 GCA_964651185.1 uncultured Polyangiales bacterium | reverse complement strand
CGTGCCTACGCCGTCCTCGGCGAAGTGTCGCTCCTCGATGCCCGTGCGCTGCACGATCCAATCGTGCGTCGTGTCGATACCGTACTGCGTACGCAGATCCTCGTTGGTGATCTTGCGCGGCGGGGCGTAGAAGCCGGTTCCTGAGATGAAAGCGTTCCGCATGGAGCCTCGTCGCTTTGACTATAGAACGAGCATTCACCTCGCACCCTACAAAGCACTCGTTTTTCCTGCGCCATCGCGGACTCCGATGACGCGGCGCGGCGCCCCCGGCCGCGGGGCGTGCACTTGTCGGGTTGGGGCCCACCTACGAACAGCCCAGCTCCCGATTTAGGGCACGCTCCCGCATCGGGAGCCGCGCGCACGAACGCCCTGCGCTTACAGGCGCGACTCCGCGCGATCGAGGGTCTTGTCGAGGCTCGAGAGCTCCTTCTTGACCTTGTCGTGGGCGTGGTTGAGGTTCGCCGCGGTCACCGTGTTCAGCGCTTCGATGTCGCGCTCGACGGCCTGCCGCTTGGTCGGGAAGGTCGCCAGCGCCTGGCTCACTTCGCGCTTCTCCGGCTCCTTCGCGCTCTCGGCTTTTGCCTTCAGCTCCGCCGCGCGCGCGTCGAGCTTGCGCAGCTCCTCGCGGGAGTCGTTGACGATGTCGCTGCGCTCGCCCTCGGCCTTGCGCTCCAGATCCGCGCGCTTCTGCTCGTCCTTGTTCAGCTGCTCGGCTGAGTCTTTGTGGAGGTCCGCACGGTCTTTGGCCTGGTCCTTGTCGAGATCGGCGCGCTGCTTTTCGTGCTTGTGCTCCATCTCATCGCGCTCTTGCCGGAGGTCGTTCCCCTTCTCGTTGGCCTCGCGCATCGTGTCCTTCACGTCCTTGGCCACGTCGTTGCGCGCCTCCGCGGTGTTTTGCGCCAGATCGCGATGATCCTCGATCTGCTTCTGCGTCAGCTTGGCCTGGTCCTTTTGCTGATCTTGCGTCAGCTCCGCCTGCTTGTTCGCTGCTTCCTGGGCATGCTCGGCTTCGTTCTGTTGCGCCTGCTCGGCCCGCTTGGCGCTGTCGCACGCGACGAGCCCCGCGATCGCACCCGCGATGACCAGCAAGCGTGGAGTTGACCTGGGATTCATAGCTTGTGTCTCCTTGCTCGGAACCGGAAAGGTCCCGTTTCTGGCGGCGCCTCAAGGGCCCGCGCAGGAGACGGTTTTCAAGGCTCATGCCAGGTCGCTTCCCCGGCGTGTTCAAAAAATGGCCAGCATTTTCGGGCGCTCTCTGTCACAGCGCGCGCCGCCATCTCGCCACAGTCGTGTACGTCGCGTAGCGCACACCATGTGCACGCGTGACGGCGGCGCTCCTCCGCGCGCTCAGCGCACGAGCGCCGATAGATAGGCATCTGTCTGCGCGCGCAAGCGCGCCGCACGCGCGGCAGGCTCCTCCATCACGACCTTCTCGTCGGGCGTGACCTTGAACAGGGGCTGGCCCTTCTGCACGATGGCGCCGCTCTCGCGCACCAGCACGTCATCGATGGTCCCGGCAAAAGGCGCGAGCACCTTGTTGAACATCTTCATCACTTCGATGATGTAGAGCGGATCGCCGCGCTCGAAGTGCGAACCTTTGTCCACGAATGGCGGCATCGAAGGCGCTTCCTGCGCGTAGAACATGCCGCCCGTGACCGCGACGATTTCGTCGGACTTCATCACCGGCGGCGGCACCAGCACCTTCTTCATCGCGCTCGCAAGTTCCGGATCGAGCAGCCGCTCCGGGATGTCGATCGTCATGTCCTCGCGCACCTTCAGGTCGTAGAAGCCGACCCGCTTCGCGATCAGCGGGAGCAGCGACATGATCTCCAGGCCGAGCTGGTGC
>CAZYWR010001128.1:0-1623 GCA_964651185.1 uncultured Polyangiales bacterium | reverse complement strand
ACGGGCGCAGCCCGAGCGCATCCTCGAACAGCCCGCGCGGATCGATCACGCGCTCGACATCAACGGCCGCAACGACGGCCGCTACGTGCTGGTCCGGGTGGGCCCTTCCGACGCGCTGGTCCCGCAGATCGTGAACACCGAAAGGCGCAGCGCGTGCGCGCTGCCCGCCGGCAGCGATCCGGGCTGGGACACGATGGGCGCGCCCAACTTGCACGACAAGGACGTGCCCGTCCTGCTCTTGCCGCTCTTGCAAACGAGCTCCGACGACACGACGGAGCTCTACTTCGTCGACGAGAAGTGCCAAGTGAGCCCATCCTACGGGCCCGCGCAGGATCAGCCGGATTTATTGACCTTGCGCGCCGACGGCCGTCAGGTCGCGCTGGTGCGGCGACCGGACGAAGCGCTCGATTTGGTCGACCCCTGGACCGGGGAGACGCGCGCGATCGCCAAAGACGTGAAGCCCGGGACCGCTGCGCAGGTCAAACCGAGCGGCAGCAGCGCCAAATCGAACGACGCGCTCTGGCTGATCGACGGAGGCAAGCTACGCATGCGCGCGCTCGACGGAACGCTCCTGTTGTCGCTCGGGAGCGACGTGACCAGCTATGAACAGACGCTGGTCTTCGACAAGCCGCCGCTGCGCGTCGCCTACCGCGACAGCGGCGACCTGTACGAGGCGACGGGGCCGGATTTCTCGCCGGTGCTGATCGCGCAGGATGCCTGCTCGCCTCGCTACAACAACGACCAGCTCGACATCTACGTGCCGTGCGCACAGCGCCAGCTCGTGCGCATCGAGCTCACCACCGCGCAGATCGTCCGCTTCGACCCGGGCGTGACCGGCCAATCCACGCTCGGCTCGCTCACGCTCGAGTGGATGGTCGGTTCGAACCCCGACCAGGACGACATCTGGATCAGCACGAAGACGGCGCCGCGCATGAAACTCGTGCCGCGCCCCGTCGGCTCGATCGGCCTGTTCGGCGACGACCAGATCGTCGGGCGCACCGCCAATGGTCAGCTCGGGGTGTGGGGCCTCGGGATCGGCTTCGTTCCGGTGTTCACCGACGTGCAGGAGATCAATACCTTCCGCGATACGCGTACGGGCCGGCTGACCTGGTTGATGCTGCACGACGCCGACGCGGGGACCGGCGAGCTGGCGGTGTTCGAGCAGACCGACGTCGAGCGCGCGCTGGCCGGCACCGGTGTTCCCGCGCCGCTAGCCCTCGCCGAACAGGTGCCGAGCAGCGACGACTTCGGCTATCAGGTGTTGACCCTGGGTTCCGTGAACGAGCCGCTCGTGCTTACGGTCGAACAGGCCATGCCCGTGGAGTGGGACCAGAGCGACGACCCGAGCGAGCCCCCGACCCCGACCCGCTACGCGGGCACCTTGCATGCGCGTGTGCTGTCGAATGCGCTGGAATCGGGCATCGATGATGGCGTGTCCTCCTTCGCCGCCGTGTTCGCGCCTCTTTCGGGCGTCCTCTACGGTGTCACGGAGGGCCCGAACGTGGGACTCTGGTTCGCGGCGCTGTGACGCGCTCCTCTTGCGCTGCGACGTCCACGGGGACGCGGCACCGGTGCGACCGGCGGCCGTACGTCGCTGCGCGCGCGGGCGCTCTTGCGCTGTTC
>CAZYWR010001127.1:0-3030 GCA_964651185.1 uncultured Polyangiales bacterium | reverse complement strand
AAGGAAAGGCGGAGCTCGGCGCCGACGCCCTGACCTTCGAAGGTCAGCGATTTCACATCGCGGGGGCGGTCCGATTCTTGGCGGAGGTGGCGGGTGGGCGCGACGAGCTCGGCTTGGTGGGCCGCGTCAAGTCGCTGGAGCAACTCGCGGCGCTCGACGCCGAGCACGCGGGCACGAGCGCCGTGATCGGCGAGGACGCCTACCAAGTCGTCGAAGGCTATCTGCTGTCGCCCGTGTTCGACGCGCGCGAAGAGGCCGGCACGCCCGACCTGCACCAAGCGCACGCGCGCGATCCCCACAAACTCGACCTCTATCCGCGGATCATCGCGCTGTTCGGGCGCTCATGAGCCAAGCCCGCCCCTCGCTTCGCTATCCCGTTCACTTGAGTCTGCACGGCCGGCGCGTGCTCGTGGCCGGAGCCGGACGGGTCGCGACGCGCAAGATCGAGCGCTTGGTCGAGGCGCAAGCCGAGGTGATCGTAGCCGCGCCCACGGCGTCCGCGCCCGTCCGTGGTTGGGCCCAACAGGGACGGCTCACCTGGTGCGAACGACCGGCGCGTGAAGCCGACGCGCAAGGCTGCTTTTTGGCGATCGCCGCCACGAACGACGGCGACGTGAACGCCGCCGTCGCGCGCTGGGCCAAGGCGGCGGGCGCGCTCGTGTCGCGCGTCGATGCGCCGCACGAGTCCGACTTCACCGTGCCGGCGCTCGTGCGCGGCGCGCACGTGGAAGCGACCATCTCCACCTCTGGCGAGGCGCCGAGCGCGAGCCGCCGGCTCGGACGTGCGCTGAAAGACTGGGCGCTCGGCGCGCCGGATCGCTTTGCCGGCGAGGTCGCCGCGGTGCGACGAGGCCTCGCGGCGCGCGGGTTGAGCCGCGAGGAAGCGCGCGCGCGCCTGCGCCGGCTCAACGAGAGCGGCCTCTACGAAGCGTGTGCGCAGGCCGACGAAGCACGCATCTGCGCGCTGGTCGCCAGCGCGCTCGGAGAGCAGACATGAACGACACGATGCTCTACGTCTCTTTCGTCGTGGCGAGCCTCGCCTACGCGGGCGCGTCGATCGGCTATTTCATGATGATCGGCTACGGCAGCAAGTGGGGCGAGCGCTGGGCGGCACGGCTGCTGCTAGGGGCAGCTCTCTTCCACGTGGTCTTCCTGTTCGGCGACGCCAGCCGCCATCCTGCGTTCGGCGACGTGCGGCAAATGCTGACGATCGCGAGCTTTGCGATCGTCGCGGCGCACTTGATCGCGTTGCGCTACGGCCGCCTGGCCGTGCTCGGCGCCTTCACCACGCCCATCGTGCTGTTGATGTTCCTGGCGGCGGGCCTCGGGCACAGCGTGCCCGAGGTCCCCGAGGAGATTCGCTCGGTGCTCTTGCCGGCGCACGTGCTCGTGAACGTGCTCGGCATCAGCGCGTTCACGCTCGCGTTCGCGGTGGCCATGGCCTACCTGATCCAGGAGCGACTCTTGCGCCGGCGCCGGCTGGGTGGCGTGTTCACGCGCCTGCCGCCGCTCGACGTGCTCGATTCGCTCGGGCTGAAGCTGCTCCTGATCGGCTTTCCGCTGTTCACCTTGGGCTCGGTGTCGGGCGCGTTCTGGGCGGCCAAGCTGCCGATCAGCTTGTCGCCACCGCAGATCCTCGGGCTGGTCGCCTGGGGCGTCTTTGCGGCCGTGCTGCTCCTGCGCGTGGCCGCCGGCTGGCAGGGGCGGCGCGCGGCCATCGGCACCTTGCTCGGCTTCGCCTGCGCGCTCGCCGTCTTGATCGGCTACGCGCTGCGGGCCAGGAGCGGGGCGCTGTGAGCGCGCCGCCCGATCTGCTGCTCGTGGGCTTGTCCCACCATACGGCGCCGCTCGAGGTGCGCGAGAAGCTCGCTATCTCCGATGGCGAGCTGCCCGAGGCGCTGCGCGCGTTGCGCGCGCTCGGGCTCGGCGAAGCGATGTTGGTGTCGACCTGCAATCGCGTCGAGCTCTACGCCAGCGCCGACAACGCCACGGGCGCGGCGCGCGCGGTACGCGGCTACTTGAGCGAGCGCGTAGGCGGCGCCGACATCTCCGAGCACTTGTACGAGCACACCGGGTCGGCCGTCGCGCGCCATGCATTCCGCGTCGCATCGAGCCTCGACTCGCTGGTGGTGGGCGAACCGCAAATCCTCGGGCAGGTGAAGGACGCGTTCACGTTGGCGAGCGAGGCGGGCACCGTGGGCGCGCTGCTCGGCCGCTGCATGACGCGCGCGTTCGCCGTGGCCAAACGCGTGCGCACCGAGACCGGCATCGCCGCGGGCGCGGTCAGCGTCAGCTCCATCGCGTGCGACTTGGCGAAGAGCATCTTCGGCGAGCTGACCGGCCGGCGCGTGGTGCTGGTGGGCGCGGGCGAGATGAGCGAAGCCGCCGCCAAGGCGCTCGCGCAGCAAGGCACTTTGCTGACCGTGGTCAACCGCAACCAGGAGCGCGCCAAGAGCGTGGCCGAGACCTGCGGCGGCGAGGCGCGCGAGTTCGACCAGCTCGGCCAGGAGCTGGTCAGCGCGGACGTCGTGATCACCTCCACGGCCAGCCAGCGCTTCGTGATCACGCGCGAGCTGATGCAGGGCGTGATCCGCTCGCGCCGCCACCGGCCGCTGTTCCTGATCGACATCGCGGTGCCGCGCGACATCGACCCGCGCGTCGAGAACATGGACAACGTCTTCCTCTACGACATCGACGATCTCGAGCAGGTGGCGAACCAGAACATCGCGGCGCGCAAGCGCGAGGCGGAGCAGGCGGAGCGTATCGTCGACGACGAGGTGCGCGCGTTCGCCGAGTGGCAGCGCTCGCTCGGGCTCACGCCCACGCTGGTGGCGCTCCGGGAGCGCGTGCGCGGAGTGGTGCACGCGGAGCTCGAGCGCACGTTGCCCAGGCTCAAGGGCGTGAGCGTCGCCGAGCGCAAGACCCGCGAAGTCATGTGCGACGCGATCGTCACCACGCTGCTGCACACGCCGACCACCGAGCTCAAGAAGAGCCACGGCGAACCCGACGGCGACCTGCTGCTCACGCGCT
>CAZYWR010001126.1:0-3032 GCA_964651185.1 uncultured Polyangiales bacterium | reverse complement strand
CCACAGAAATGGGGACGAAGTTGATCTTGCGGTCCTTGAGCGCCAGGCACGCGTCGACGAGCATCGACAAGAGTCCGAACTTGGGCGGCAAGAGCTTGCCGGTGCGCGAACGGCCGCCCTCGATGAACAGCTCGATGTGATGGCCGTCCAGCATGAGCCGGCGCATGTAGGTATCGACGATCGTGCTGTAGAGCTTGCTGCCGCGAAACGAGCGGCGGATGAAGAACGCGCCGCTCCGGCGAAACACCCAGCCGAGCGGCCAAAAGCTCAGGTTGTCGCCGGCCGCGATCATCGGCGGCGACAGCTGGTGCGAGTAGAACACGTCGCTCAGCACGAGAAAATCGACGTAGCTCTTGTGGCTCGGCAGCAAGATCAGCGGGCCGTGGCGCGCCGCTTCGCGCACCCTCGCGAGGCCCTCCTGGTCGACGTCGATGCCGTCGTAGATCTTGTTCCACACGCGATCGAGCAGGCGGTGAAAGAGCCAGAGCGTGTAGTCGTCGGGGGTGGCGCACAGCTTGCGCAGCTCACGATCGACCTCGTCGAGCACCGAGTCGGGGTCGCGTCCGGTCGCGTCGACGATCGCGTTGACCTGCTTGCGCAGGCGCGGGCTGCGCACGATCTCTTCGCGCAGCCGCTGTGGAGTCTTCTTGTTTGGCCCCACCACCAGCGTGCGCTCGCGCTCCATACGTCGCAGGACCGCGTAACGGACCTTGTCGGCTGCCTCCGTGTCGGACAGCTCAGGATTGCCGTCGAGAAAGGCCTTGAGGTCGAACGGGTCGCCCGTGCGTAGGAGCGCCTCGCGGTAGTTGAACAAGAAGCGGAAGAAGGTGCGGATGCGGCCGGGCCACTCGACCGGTCCGAGCAGGAAATCGATCGCACGCAGCTCCTGCTTGCCCGCGAGCTTGCCCCAGATGAAGGTCTGAGGGACGAGCAGGATCGGCCAGTGGGTGCGCCGCTGCGCCTCGACGAGGCCGCGCACCAGGTCGGTCTCGATGCGCTCGCCCTTGCGTGACGGGTGGCCGAGGCGAGGCGGCCTGCGCAAGAAGAGCAGGGCGCTCCCGTGCTGTTCGAGCGTCTGCCGCAGCGCGACCTCTTCTTGATCGAGCGCCTCGAGGGACCGCTTGCGCGATCCCCGACCGAACGGCTCGAGGATCCACAACCCCAAGTCGTTGACGAACTGGATGCTCGGGAGCTGGTGCGCTTTGGTCAGGTAGTCGAGGCAGAGGAAGTCGAGCACCGAGAGCGATCGCATCACGTACACGACCGTGCCGCGCTCGGCTGCATCCCGTACCGCCTCGGTCCAGCGCGCGTCGATCTCGATGTGCCGGAAGAGGCGGCTCGAGAGCCAGCGCAGCAGGCCGTTCGGCTGATACAGCGAGGAGTGGTCCGTACTGCGGGTCTGAGGAAACGCCGTCGACATGGCGCTTCGAACCCTAGCAAAGTTGAGTGGTCTGCGGCAGTTGAGGGCGGAAGACAGGAGCCGCGGCGGCCCGTTTCTCGATTCGAGCAGCGCTCGTCGGCGGTGGGCAACATCGCAAAAGCGGCGCTCGCCCCCGACTACGCCGGCCGAACGTGCAGTGGGGTGGTCGCGCGCAGCTCACCCGAAGCGCCGTTGACGGCGCGCGCGCCCACCTCGTATGAGCCGCAGAGGAGATGTGCGGGATCGACGTTGCGGTCCCGTCGCCCTTCAAAGGAAGCGCTCGCATGTGGTACTTCGGCTATTCGCTCTCGATCAGCTCGTGGCTGCTGGTCGTCGCGCTCGCGCTGCCTGCAATCTCGCTCGCCCAGGCGAGCGGCGCAGGTGTGGGCGAGCCCCCCGGCTACCGCCAGGCGATCAGCGCGGCCGTGGACGAGTACGAGGCGAAGAATTACGCCGAATCGCGCGAGCACTTCCGGCGTGCCCACGAGCTCTTCCCGAACGCGCGCACGCTGCGGGGGCTCGGGCTCGCGGAGTACGAGCTGCGAAATTACCCCGAATCGGTGCGCTACCTCGAGCAGGCGCTGGCTTCGGATGTGCGGCCGCTCGAGGGCGCGCTGCGCAGCGGCACTGAGCAGGCCCTCGAACGGGCGCGCGGCTACGTGGGACAAGTCCGGCTCGAGGTCGCGCCCGCAGCCGCCGCGGTGGTGCTCAACGGGCAGCGGCTCGAGCACGAGTCCGAGGAGACGCTTTTGTTGCCGGTAGGGGACCACGTGCTCGAGTTCAGCGCCGCCGGGTACGCGCCGCAGCGCCGCGGCATCACCATCCAGGGCGGGCGCACGATGCGGCTGCAAGTCGAGCTGAGCAAGCTGGTCGACGAGCCGGCCCAGGCCGGAGCGCCCCTCGCGAGCGAGCGCGAGCCGGGCCGCACGCCGCTCTACAAGCGCTGGTGGCTCTGGACGAGCATCGGCGTGGTGATGGCGGGCGCAGCCGTGGCGACCGTGTTCTTGGTGCGCCGTGATCGCCATACGGTCTACGACACCGAGCCGTATCGCACGGCCAACACGCCCATGGGCCTCAATCTGCAACCGCTCGAGGTCCGGTGATGAAAGCCGCGCATCTCCCGTTGCATGCTGGGATCCTGGCGCTGTGCGCAGTGGCTGCGGCTTGCGCGCAGAGCGAGGTCAAGACCGTCTTGGCGCCCACGCAGATCATGGCGCGCCTCGAGACGTCGAATGACGATCTGCGCTCGATGATGAGCGCGCTGCGCGTGACGCTCGCGCGCCGCGAGGGCGACAGCTGGGTGACCGGCACGCCCACCGTGCTGACGCGCGATGCGCTCCATTGGCCGGTCGATCTGCCGATCACGCCGCGCCGCAAGGAGGACGAGTTCAAGCAGTTCGACATCGTGGTCGAGGCGCTCGCCGGCGACGACGTGCTCGCACAGGCGCGCGCGCTCACGACGTTCATCCCTGGCGCAAAGCGCGTGCTGCCCATCCAGATCGAGCTTTGCGCGGGCCAGGATTACGGCTTCGTCTGTTCCGATGCCTCGTGTCGCGGGGCAGCGTGCCAGGTGTGCGGGATGGATGGCACATGCACACCGGTCACCGTCATT